>NZ_JALHPM010000035.1:0-45114 GCF_022842525.1 Luteitalea sp. | reverse complement strand
GGGGCAGCTTGACGATGCCGCACTCGATCGCGTCCATGAGCGAGAAGTCGCTCATCGTCCACGGGAACAGCGTGCCCTCGGCGTAGCCCGATCCACTGAGGAAGAACGGCGTCGCCGACAGGTCGACCACGCGGGCGAAGCCGAGCGTTCGGTTCACGGCCTCCAGCCCGGACACCCAGAGGCGCGCCGCTTCGTTGTTCTTCTCGGCTTCCTTCCGGTCGTCGCCCTTCAGCGACTCGTCGTCCGGGTCCGGAGGCTTCTCGCGGTAGCAATGGTGCGCTTCGTCGTTCAGGGCGAGGATGTGCTTCATCCCCATCAGCTCGGGCATCACGCGCTGCAGCATCTGGCCTTCGGTCTCGAGTGTCTGCAGTTCGGGACCGGTGGCACCTTGAAGGAGCGCGCGCCCACCCGCCGACAGCTCGAGACGCTCGCGCCGCTTGAAGGCGTGGTAGTTCGTGATGACGATCCGCGCCTTCTTCATGTCCTCCAGCATGTCGTGCGGGACCAGTTCACGCGTGCCGTAGTAGTTGTCTGGATCGTTCGGCTGCAGGACGCGAAGGCGGTCGCGGATCGTCAGGCCAGGCGCCACGAGCAGGAACCCCCGCGTGAACGTCTTGCTGCCGGGCCGGCGCACGGCGTTCAGCGTCTGCCAGGCGATGAGCATCGCCATGACCGTCGTCTTGCCAGCGCCAGTGGCCAACTTCAGAGCGAGGCGCTCCAAGCTGGGGTTGGCCTCGTTGTTGACGACCTTGAGGTAGTCGAGCAGCCGCTTGCCGCCGACCAGGTGGGGCGCGACTTCGGTGAGCCAGATGGCCGTTTCCACCGCCTCGATCTGGCAAAAGAACGGGCGAACCCCGCCGAACTTGTAGTTCCGCCAATGGTCGAGCAGGCGGGCGGTTTCGGGGGTCACCTGCCATTGGCTGGTCGACAAGCTCCGCCACGAATCGACCTGGCTGCGGACCTCGTTGATGATCGACGTGAGGTCGTACGCCTGCTTCTTCGTCGTGAGGCCCTTGCCCTCGTCAAGGACCAGTTCCTGCTGGCGGCTTCCGCGGCGCTTCTTCGCCTTCGGGATGGGCGTGACGAAGTCGGCCCGGCGCCGGCGATCGAGCAGGAGCCCTGTCGGCTGCCCGGTTTCGTCCAATTCCCAGTGCTGTCGGGGGTATTCGTACGGAGAATTGACGATGGGCCGCTCAAAGAACTGGTTGGACATTCCGGTCTCAGTGGTTGGCCAGCGCGGCCGGCGCTTCGGATTCTAGCCGAAAGGTTCGCTTTAGCTGCCCTTTCCGGCTTCAGCGTCTACAGACGTCTCATCGCGGGCGCCTTTGCACGTCGAGCACTATGGCTCGGCTAGATCCTCAGGGCCCATCGTCAGCGGTGCAAGAAACGTCAACGCGTAGGCGTTCTCTGTAGTACGTCGACAGCTCCGCCTGTCACCGCGCCTCAGTCGTCATGACTGTGGTGCCGCCTCGTCCCCGGACCCTTAGGGCCGGCGGACCTTCACCCGCGCCGCGCGTCTCAGACACGCGGTGCCTAGGAGCAGGTCATGTCCATGAAGCGCACAGAGATGGTGTCTGTCCGGATCACCCCGAACGACAAGGGCTCGCCCGTAGGGAAGCTCGCCGATGCGGAGGTGGTCTTCGAATCCGGCGCCGGTCCGTTCAACGGGCTCAAGCTGATGGGATTCGCCATTTGGGAACGTCGGAACGGCGCAGGCCGCAACGTCACGTTCCCGGCTCGGCAGTACTCGGTCAACGGGGAACGCCGAAGCTATGCGCTGTTGCGTCCGTCCAAGGACGACCTCAGCGGCCAGGAGGCCGTGCGGGACCTGATTCTCGACGCGTTTGCCGCTGTCGAGCCTCAGGCCTGACCGCCTCGATGGGGTTGTTGGTCGTGGTGTCACGCCACCGCCAACGGCCCCTGACGTTCGGCCGGGTCGCGCCTCACGCGCGGCCCGGCCCCGTCGCTCACGACTCGATTCGACCGCATTCGCGACCGAGGACTAAATGGACCGCACCCTGCTCGTTGTGGCCGACCGCCCCGCTCCGGTAACCGCCTTGGCCAGCCAGCCGGACGCCTCGACCATCGCCGTGGTTGCCTCGTTCCGACTGTCAGAGGCGGGGCGCAAGGCGTCCCTGCTGGCCGGCGGCAACGGCAAGCAGGGGCAGACGCTGACCCTGTCCGTGCCCACGACCCGGCTGCACCTGGTGCAGGTGGACGGCGACGGCACGGCGCGGTTGCGCCTACGACCGCAGTTCCAGGTGCGTCCGGACCAGCGCATCGTGCGCATTGACGAGTCCCCCGAATACGACACGCCCCCGTCGTCCGAGCGTTTGCTGCAGGACGCCGCGCGCAACCATCAGATGGAAGCGGCCTACCGCGCCCAGGGCACCGCGATGCGGGCCACGCGGGACGAGACAAGCCGCACGTGGCGCGACTCCGTGGCCGTGGCCTTTCTGGCAGACCCCGAACGCCGGGCCCTGCCGCATCCATCGCCCACGTCACGGCGCTGCGTGGTGCCCACCGAACGCGGTCGGCTGACGTTCGACGCGAGCCGCGACCGCGGCGCCGCGCGCGACGTGCCGCGTGAAGCGCAGCGTCGCTTCCTGGCCGACCTCCAGGCGCGCCGTGCCCGCACCGCCGAAGCGCAGCAGGCGTTCCACGTCACCCACAGCGAGAAGCAGCGCCTCGTGCACGCGTGGATTGCGGAGCACGGCTCTCCGGACCAGCGCGAGCGCCTGGCCGCAGGCGTACTGCCGCTCGAAGAGGGAACGGCCGCGATGGCGGCCGATCGTTTCCGCGCGCTCGACCACCTGCCGCCGTACGTGCCGGACGGCGTCGAGCGGCTGCAGGCGCATCTGCGGTCGCACGTCGCCTTCGCCGAGGTGACTGTGGCGCCGGACACGCTGCGCGTAGTCACCCGCGAACTGCCCACGGCGACAGCAGGGCAGTGGGCCGTGCTGCAGCAGATGCGGCAGGCCGTGCCCGACGCCCAGGTCTTCCTCCGAGAGCGGACGCTCGCGTGGACGGTCGACCTCAAGGCGCCCCGGCTGCGGCTGGTCACCGTGCTCGCCGTGATCAAAGACGGGCCGCTCACGCTGCGGCGGGAGTGCCTGATGCCGGAGGCTCCAAGCCCGGCAGTCCACGAGTCATGACGTAGGCCCTCGGCCCACCTCCGGTCTCCCTAGTGGCCATCCCGGCCACGCCCTCCACGCGCGCTCAGCGGCGTGGAGTTCCTCCCGCCACCGCCCTCAGGGCACAGCCACGGAGCTTCCCATGCACAGTACCAGTGTCTCTACCGTCAGCGCGTACACCGCGCATCGCGAGTGGGCCTCACGCCCGCCCGACGAACGCTTCACCAGCGTCCACGCGCTCTTCGAGGCCGCGCGTGCCCGCCGCGACCGCACGCACGAACGCCGCCTCGACCTCAGCCAGGTGCATACCGTCGCGCCCACCGACGACAGCCTCGTGTTACGCGAGCCGTTCGGCCGGGAAGCGGCGCTGACCCACTGGAGCTTCGAGCAGCTCGCCGGCATCGCTGGCGCGCCGCCGCGCTACCTGCGCACCTTGCCTGCGTCCATCGCCGCCCTGGCGCTGAATGTGGGGCTGAGCCGTCGGCGCCGCGAGGGCGTGCAGCTCTTCGCGGAAGTCGACGACCCGTGGACCATCCACGCCGTGACCTCACAGCGGTACACGCGCGTGCACCACGACGAGCTGGCTGGTCGGGTGGTGGACCTCATGGAGGCCCATCCCGCTTGGCACCTGCCACTCGGCTACAAGGACGGCGTCTGGGGCGCCGAGAAGGTGCCGTCAGGCGCCTACCTCGGCGATCGCGACCTGTTCCTGTTCCTTGTGGACGGGAATCGCGCGATCGACGACCCCACCGACCCGTCGAACGGCGGTCTGTTTCGCGGGTTCATCCTGCGGAACAGCGACGTGGGTGCCGCAGCCCTCAGCCTGGAGATGTTCCTGTTCCGCGCCGTGTGCGGGAACCACATCATCTGGGGCCTGCAGCACGTGGTCGGCTTTCGCCGCCGCCACGTGGGCGCGTCGATTCACGAGGCGTGGCACGACTCCCTCACGGAGATCGCCGGCCACCTCGACGCGGGCCTGGACGCGGATCGGACACGGTTGCTGCGCGCCACCTCGCAGGAACTCGGGTCCTCGCGTCAGGCCGTCCTCGACACCGTGACCCAGCGACTCGACCTGTCGCAGAAGGTCGCGGGCGAGGCCTACGACGTCGCGGCCACGACCGAGCCGAATCCGCGGTCCGTCTGGGGCTATGTGCAGGGGCTGACCCGTCTCAGCCAGCGCCTGCCGTGGCAGGACCAGCGGTTCGCGCTCGACCAAGCCGCAAGTCGGCTGCTCGCCACGGTCGACTGACCACGGCGAGTCGCGTCTCGGGTTGAGCCCGGACGCCCCAACCACCACCAGCGGTGCGAGCGCGGCATCACGCCGCCTCGCACCCCTGCGGGCGACCCCGTCGCTCGCGGCCGTCGTCGCTCACAGAGCCGGCGCGTTCACGGAGGACTCCGCGATGCGCCCGATGTCAGCTACCGCACCCTCACCGCTCGCCGCCCGTCCGGGCGGCATTCCCTGTCCACCCCTCGCCGCCATTCGTCGCGCTGTCGCCTATCCCGCCGTGCCCGCACGACTGGGCGAGGGGGGCACCGCGCCGGCGGCCCTTCGTCGGAGCCCAACCATGTCCAGTCAGACCCCTCCGGCGCCCCGCGGACACCGCGTCCGCGAGTTCGTCGGCGCCTACCGCACGTTGCGCAACGAGCACGGGCAGCCCGTGCGTCTCTCCACCCTGGCGCTCAGCGAGCCGCGCATTGCCGCGGCCGCGCTGGCGCCGCTCCTCGAGCACGAAGCCGTCGAGATCTTCGGCGTCGCGTGTCTCTCCACCCGGCACCGCTTGCTCGCGTGGCACGTGCTCTCGCGCGGCACGCGGTCGGGCACCAGCGTGTCGCTACCCGACGTGTTCGTGCCGGCGTGTCTCACGCCGGGGACGACGGCGCTGCTGGTGGCCCACAACCATCCCAGCGGGGATCCCACCCCCAGCGCGGACGATGCCCGGCTCACGGACCGGCTCGCGCATGCGGCCGACGTGATCGACATCCCCCTGCTGGACCACGTGATCGTCGGCAGTGACGGACGCTACTACAGCTTCCGCGAGGCCGGTCTGCTCCCCACACGAGGCGCGGGGCTCTCGCGCTTCTGACCCCGCGCCGTCCATCGCGCCGTGGATGGTCGGGCGGTCCTCGGGCTCGTCAAGTCTCTCGCTGCGCTCGACCCCTCACGGGGCTGCCGGACTTGACGGGCCCTCCGGGCCGCCTCGTCTCAGCATCTACGCGATGGCCAGCAGGCTGTGACGCCCATTTTCGCTCGACCACCTTCGAAGGAGATCGCATGACCCTGCCGTTGCTCACCCCGACCATCACCGTCACGATCGGCCGCCAGACGCGCGTCTACCACGCGTTCATCACGACGGCGCCGGCCGCCTACGACGCGCCGTCCACCCTCACGCTGCACGCGGCCTCGCTCACCGACGTTGCCGGCCTGGCCGCCGATCCCGTGCGGCTCGAGCTGGCGCGGCGCCAGCGGTCCGGCCGGCTTGTGCTGGTCGAGACCACGCAGTTCGTGTGGCAGCGCGCCCGCTACCGGGAGGGGCGGTACCTATTCACGCCGGCCGACCCGCTACTCGTGGGGCTGAACACGCTGCAGCACTGGCTGTGGCACCGCATCGGTCTGCCGCCGGCCGACCGCCCGCGCGGCCACGCGTAGGCCGAGCAGCCAGAACTCGAAGACATCCACGGAGGAGCGCGATGGGCATTCAGGTTCGAATTCGACGGGTCGGAGTCGGAGCGCCAGCGGGCAAGCTGGCGGATGCGGAAGTGCACTTCGGCGATGGCGTGCTGGCGGGGCTCAAGCTGGTGGGCTTCGCGGTGTGGGCACGGCGCGATGGCACCGGCAACACGGTGTCGTTCCCGGCCCGGCCGTTCGTCGTGCATGGCGAGCGGCGCAACTTTGCGCTGCTTAGGGCGGTGCAGGACCTGGCGGCGCAGCAGCCACTGCGCAACGAGATCCTGCAGGCCTATGACGCTGAAGCGCTTCGAGACCCGCGCGCGAGTCGCGCGGAGAGCCCTGCCGATTCGCAGGCGGAACTGAACTGAGGAGCCACCGTGGAGGGCCAGGAGCAGATCTTCGAGCGTCACTACTCGGTGGAGGAGCTCGCGACACTCTGGCAAGTGAGCGACGACTTCGTACGTCGCCTGTTTCGCCACGAGCCGGGGGTTGTCGTGTTCTCGAAGTACCGACCCGGCAAGCGCACTTATCGGGTACTGCGCGTGCCGGAGTCCGTTGCGCGCAGGGTCCACAGGCGCGCCGCGCTTCCGTAGGCTGGGTCGCGGCCACAGCATCGCGAGAGAATGCGCGAGGCGCGCGCCAAACCACCTGCGGACTCCTAAAGTGGCCGCAGGAGGAGCACTGGACGTCGTAGACAGCTCCCGGCTAGCGGAATCGAGGCTTCGGATTCGGCTTCTTGCGGCGCATGGTCCGGCGATGCTCCTCGTGATCCTGCGGTGCCCACAACAGACGCTCCACCTGGCCTTCCGTCCAGCGGAGGGGCCGCGCATGTGCCGGTGGCATCGGGAACTCGGGCGTCCTTGCTGCGCGTTGCAGGGCCGACGGCGTTGTCCGCAGGATCGCGGCCACTTCGGGCACACCGAGCACGGGCGTCTCGGCGTCAAGAGGCGTCACGCGGCAGTGCGCAGCATGCGGAGAGGCGAACATCCACCAGGGCGGGCGAGTGCGCCCACGCTGTTCTCTTGCCAATGCTTCGAGGGGAGCCAGGAACGCCCGGTGGTACTCGCCCGATTCCTGCGCCAGGAACCACGCAACAACGCAACCGCTGACGCGGATCTGGCGGTCGAGCATCGGAAGAGGCGGGAACGGGATGTGCTCGGGGTACTTCCGCCACCAGCGCATCGTGCTCGCTGATAGCCGAAAGATGGCAACGAGGTCGTCTTCAAGGCACACCGCCGGAATCTCGTCGATGGACGTCACGGTCCGAGCTGTCACTGATGCCACCATCGCCTTCCGAAGCGGGCAGCGTAGGGGTGCTGTTGTTGCGCCTGGCCGTGCGGCGGGCAGTGAAATGGGCATTGGCAGCAGCGCGGCAGCTCCCAATCGAGCAGCGTCTGTCGGTGGCGGTCATGCTCGTCCAACGCGAGGAACTTGAGGACCTCCACCTTGGCGAAGGTGAAACCGCGGGCGTCGATCTGACGCCGACCCAGGGAGCGAGACCGGCCGCGCGGCGAGTAGCCGTGATACGGGAGCTTTCGGATCGGGAAGCGGCCCTCCTGCACAAGTTGCCAGGCACGCGAGTCGGGGATGCCCGTCGCCGCGAGCATCTCAGTCCACAACACGACGAGCGGCAGCTCATCTGCCGGGCGCGTGATCTTCCGCCAGCGTTGAGACATGGGCTGAACACGATAGCCAGTCACCGCAGCGGAGCGCAAACGGCGATACTTCGGCACGATGCGAATCACACGTGAGGAGCTCTACCGGCAGATCTGGACCACGCCCGCAACGAAGCTCGCGCTGCGCTACGGCGTGTCGTCGAGCTACCTTGCCCGTGTCTGCGAGGGACTCAACGTGCCGCACCCGCCCCGCGGCTACTGGGCCCGACGGGCCGCCGGCGAAGAGATCCCGGTCCCGTCGCTGCCGCCGGCCGGCCCGGGCGATCCCCTCTCCTGGGAAAAGGGCGTGGCCGTCCTGGAGCGGCTTCCACCGCTGGAGCTGCCTGCGCAGCCTCCAAGATCCAAGGGAGCGGCCGGACCAGCGAAGCGTCCCGCCCATCATCCACTAGTGACGGCGTGGCGTGGCTTCCTGGAGGACGCGGTTCCGGCCGCGAACGGCTACATGGTGCCGCGCAAGAAGACCGTGCTCGACGCCTTCGTGACGAAGGCGATGATCCGGAACGCCGGAGACGCGCTCGATGTGCTTCTCGTCGAACTCGAGATGCGCGGCCATCGCGTTCAGCTCTCGGCCGACTATCGCGACCATCGCCCACCGGTCGACGTGGCGCAGCGACCGATCAGAAACGAGTACGACCGCCGCTCCGGGGACTGGCAGCCCAACCGGCCGACGATTGTCTATCTGCGTGGTGCGAAGATCGGTCTGACGTTGTTCGAGCTAACGGAGCACGTGCGTGTCCGCCGCAAGGGCGCAGATCGCTACGTCCGAATCAGTGATTTGCCGCCGACACACCGCTATGCGCCTCAGCTGCCCGGGGAAGCAGACGAGACGCGCGACATGCCCTCAGGACGGTTCGTCCTGAGGGCGTACTCACCGCGGCGTGATGCGCCGTGGCAACACGAATGGACCGAGAGCGGCAAGGGCGACCTCGGCAGCATGACCAAGGTGGTGGCCGACGCACTAGAAGAGGTGGCGCCCGTGCTCGTGAAGTCGGTAGAAGATGCCGAGCAGCGCGAACGCGAGTACCAGGCCCAGGCTACGATTGAAGAACGACGGCGCCGGGCTCGCGAACGTGTCGAGGCGCGCCAGCGGGCACGCCAAGCGGCCAGGGACGAGCTTCGCACGATCCTCGGCGCCTGGACCGACGCGTTCGCGCTCGAGGCGTTCTTTCTGGAGGTCTCTCGCCGTGCGGCGTCCCTTGGGCAGGTCGAGCGGGCGGACGTCGAGCTACGTATTCAAGAAGCGCGTGCGCTGGCCAAAGGCCCAGATGCCGTCGACCGGTTCCTGACTTGGCGGCTTCCGTCGGCAGTTGCCGCGGCTGATGGAGACGCAGAGGCTGATGACGACGCCGAGCATCGACGCTGAGTGGCCACGAAGCCCAGCTAGGCGGGCCGGAGCTGAATCCACATCGGCCGGTGGTCGGATATGTAGTAGCGCAGGTAGGCCCTAAAGTTCTTGACGTTGTTGCCGTCCTTCCAGAGCGTCGGGAAGATCGCGCCGTCGAAGTCGAAGATGCCCACGGCGCTGGAGATCAGGTTCTTGCTCTCGCCAGGGAAGTAGGCGATCTGGTCGTAGTGCTTATCCGAGGACAGGTTCGAGCCGATCTCCGATGAGTGGGCAGGGAGTTCCAGCCCCAGTTTCGTCAGGGCGTCGAAGACCGGGTCGCCGGCCTTCTTCTTCGGAATGTTGAAGTCGCCCATCGCGAACACATTGCGTGCGAACGAGAACTTGCTCTTCTGCCGCGCCCGCGCCCACTTCGCCACCGCGAAAGTCTCGAGCGCGCGCCGGTTCATGTCCCGGGCGCTCTCCGACCCAAAGAACAGGTGGACGTTGACCATCATGAGGCTGGTCTTGCCGGCCTGGAAGGCCGCTAGGTACGGCGTACGGTCGAAGCCGTCGAACGTCTGGTTCACGCCTGGCAGATTGACGTTCTTGAGCTGCGCGACCGGAAACGCAATCTCGCCAATCTCCTCCAGCAGTCTCAGCCTCTTCGAGTCGTAGAGACAGGAGACGGCCGCGTGGTGTACCTGGAAGTCGAACGGCTACGCCGACAGGATCTTCGAGTAGACGTCGTAGTCGATCGCCGGAACAGATCCAAGCTTCTGCAGCCTACCGAGCAGACGCATCAGGAACGCGGCGAGCACGCGACTCTTAAGGAATTCCTCGACCGCCGGCCCGTCGGCGGCGTACGCAACTTCAAAGTAGCCGTGGTCCGCCGCGACACCGAAGTCGAGCTGCTGGCTCGCCGTCAGCGCAGCAAGCGCCTTTTCGAACGGTGATCCGAAGGGACTCGTCTTCCAAGAGCTCGTGTAGGTCACAATCCCGGCAGGGATTCGGAACGGCTTCTGTGGATTGTCGATCTTCCCGCCCGCGTGTTTCACGGGCGCGTTCGTGCGGTGCAGCCGTCGCACCGACTGCGCCTTCTTGCCAGCGTACAGGATGTTCGCGCGACTCAGATCCTGCTTTGCTTCGATCACTGCGTATACGCTCTCAGCGGGGACGTAGAGATCGCTGAACACCGGAGGCGTGAAGTGCCGGTCGTAGATGATGATGTCGATGTAGTCGCTCTCGCGGCCGTTCGAGTCGACGACGATTCCCTTTCCGACTCGATATCGGCTCGGGAGATGCGAAGCCAGGAGGTTGAGCCAGACTTCCTCAGCAGCGTCGCCGCGGGCCTCGGCATTCGTGTGTGCGAGGCGGCGCACCTCCAGCTGCGTCCGCACCTGATCTTCGAGCGCACCGTAGAGATCGCGGAGCCGGTTCGTCTGCTTTTTCTTCGCTGCTGCCTTCTTCTTCGCCATCGTGTCTACCAGAGGGTGAGGCGCCAGCTCTTCTCGTCGAATGAACGCCGGGCCTGCCGGGCGATCGTTCTCTTCTCCGCGGCTGTCAGTTCGTCTGACACTACATTCGCGGTGTTGGCAGGATCCGCGACCGACGCCGTCTCGAGGTGGTCCGCGATGGGCCCAAGCGCGCGCTGAACGTTCCGCTCGAGGTCCCATCCGCAACCACGGAGCGCGTCAAGGACCGACAGTTCCAGGTAGAAGGACGGGAAGTCGAGCGCGTAGTTCTGCCGCCAGGCCTTGATGGCCCGGATCTCGCGCGTACGGCCACTGTCCCTGACGGTCGGGATGTGGATTCCGGGTGCCGTCTGGGTCCACGCGTGCGCCTTTCGCCGCCACAGCGAGTGGTAGTAGATGAATCCGTCCTGCAGACGCCCCGGAACGAGGTCAATCTTCGTGCCCAGGTAGTTGATGCCGATGGAGACATTCTGCCGGCGTGGCAACCAGTACTGATTCGTTGACCACAAAAGCAGACGCTCATACGTCTGTTCCAGCGTGTAGGGCGTGTCCGGCTTGAGTGAAATGAAGATGTCCAGGTCCGTGCCGCCGGCGACCGCCGTGCCCTTCGCCCGAGATCCGACGTACGAGATCTCGCTGAGCCAACCGTTCGCCCATTGCCGGAGGCTATTCACGACTGTCTATGCGGCCAGGGATGCCATGAACGTGCTCTGGACCTCGTACTTCGAGAGGACGCTTTCAGGGTAGGTCGTGCCGCTCACGATCGATGGCCAGTTGGCGAGCGCATGGTGTCGTGCGGGCATGTCCATCTGCGGCCTGATCGGGAGCTGGCGTAGCCATAGCAATTGGCTCGATCAGCTCAGAGAACATCCCGAAACGACGCAAAAGGGAGCCGGAACCGACGCTGATCGAGGAGGGCCTTCGCCACATCGGCGTCCTCCACGGTGATCAGGCCAGCGCGAATCGCGGCCACGAAGAGCCCAGCCGTGTTCACCACACGGCTGTGCCCCAAGCGTGCTGTCACCTCGCGCAGGAATTTCCCCTTTTCGTCCGAAGCCACGAGCCACCCGAAGCGCGCGGCAAGGACAATGCAAGCGGATTCCCCACGACCAAGCGTTCGCCTGAGTTCCGCGTACTGAACGAGGTCACCCGGCTCCGAGATCGTCTCGACACGGAACTGCTGGTGTGCGATTGCGACGTCGAGTTGTTGACGCTGTACGGGGTCCGTGATCTCTGATACCACATCCTCAGGGACGACCCATTCGTAGCCAGGAAGCAACGTCAGCAGCCCAAGTCGACCGGCGTGCAGAAAGTTGATTAGAACATTCGCATCACCGACGATGACTCGCGACGCTGTCGAATCCGCCACACGAATCACTCCGGTGGTGCGAGTACGTCTACTGGTTCATCGGCCGACTCCCACCCGATGCTCTCCAGCAATTCGACCATGTCGGGCTCGGCAAGACCGATCATGTTCCCGAGTTCGTTCAGCTTCGAGCGACTAATCTCATTCCGCCTGAATGCTTCGAGCACCAGGCTCAGGAACCGGTGCCTGTACTCGTCGCGTGCCTCCTCCTCGCTGACCTCCGGTAGCAGAAGCAGCCGTGCGACGGTCTTTCCGTATCCGGAGTCCTCGATCTGCTTGAGATGCGCGAATTCGGCATCGGACACGAGACGAAGGTTTCGCAAGCGGTACAGCGCCGCGAGGCGACTCACGCCGAAGTGTTCAGCCAGCTCAGCGACGTCGTACATCTGCGTGTCCTGACTCTTGGCCACGGCGCGGGTCGATGCTTCGATCACGCCGCCTTCGTCGAAGACGTCCGCTCGCTGGCGACTCGGGCCGCCCTTGCCAATCTGCGCCATGAACTGACGGACGCCCTCGGTAGGCAGCAGAAATGCCGCCGCAAATGCATTCGCTCGAACCTCCAAGAGGTCGTCACGCTCAGTGGTCCGACTGACCGTCCCCAGGCGTTCCCGATCGAGCAGCGCGTGCGCGTACTCGTGCGCGAAGGAGAAGCGTCGTCTGACGGCTGGGTGACTGGCGTTCACGACGATGAAAACGCCGATCTCGCGATCGGACATCGTGAGACCGGACACGTCCTTCGGTAGCTCGATCCACGCTGCCCGAATGTTCTGTGATTCGAGAAGCTCCGAGACCTTCCCCACAGGGGCGCTACCGATTCCGAGTCGCTGACGCTCCTGTGCCGCAACGCGCTCACCTTGCTGGACGGCCTGCCAGCGACTGCGAGGGGCAGGCAGCGGATAGACCGCAGCGGCCCCATCCTCGTGGTCGACTCCCAAGAGGCGCTCCAAGTTCGTGACCTCCCGGCCCAAGGCAACGCAATTCCGTAGGGCGTCGACGACATGCGACTGCTCAGCGACACCGGCATCGGCCCGAAACAGTGCGGCCAGGGCATCCTGTTCCTGAAAATCGTCCACGAGGAACTCGCGCAGATCTCGCCCGTAAAAGCGCGCAAGCCGATCCAGTTCCAAGCTCGTGACGGCTCTGTTGCCGAGTTCCATTTGTGCCACCGTCGGGCGGGACACTTCCAAGTGCTCCGCGACGTCCTCCTGCGTGAGGCCACGTGCCTCGCGCGCCACACGAAGTCGCCGAGCAAGTTCCTGGCGGCTTACGGGCATCTACGCTCCTCCCTGACGAACGGCATTTGCCGTCGGCTCAATGTTAGGATTTCTAACGTCATTGGTCAAGTTGTGCCATAATGCCGTTGCTGCTCGTTTCTGCGCAAGCCTGACGAGCACCAGATGCAGTGTGCCAAACACGACGCTGCGCAAAATATCGCACAGCCAGGGGCGCTCTGGACCCCGATTCAGCAGCGAACACGGCAGAAGACGGCGGAGGTCGAGAGATGAGAGAGCGTGGAAAGCATAGCGACCTGCCTCCTGCTGGAGCGCGGATCGCGGACTGGAGGCAACCGGCGGCCTTTTCGGACCCGGGGGGACGAGCGGTCATCAAGGGCGTCGGTTCGGGTGGCGTCTCCGCGGCCGGCATTCTCGACAGCCGGAATCTGCCGGACCAGGAATTCGCCGGGCTGTGGGAATCGCTGGTGTTTGGGGACGACCTCAAGGACCGTCTCCTTGCCCAAGCGGTGTTGAACTTCACGATTCGCACCCAGGTCTCGCGCGCACACCTGCCGCTGCACGGCATCATCGTTCTTTTCGGCCCTCCAGGCACCGGGAAGACGTCGTTGGCGCGTGGCTTGGCAAGCGCTACCGCGGGCGTTGTCTCCGGCATCGGACGGTTTCTCTACTTGGAGGTCGATCCGCACTCTCTCACGAGTGCAGCGCTCGGTCGGAGCCAGAAGGCTGTGACCGAGCTGCTGGGATCGACAATCACGGAGTACGCGGCGGCGCACCCGCTCATCGTGCTGCTCGATGAGGTGGAGACGCTGGCCGTCGATCGGTCTCGGCTCAGTCTCGAAGCCAATCCGGTCGACGTTCACCGAGCCACTGATGCGGTGCTGGCGCAGCTCGACCTGCTTGCCGACCGGTGCCCGAACGTGCTGTTCGTCGCGACCAGCAATTTTCCGGAAGCCATCGACCGAGCCTTGCTCTCACGGGCAGACCTCGTCCTGGAGGTTCCACTGCCCGGCGCAGCTGCGCGGCGCATGATCTTGCGTTCGACGCTTGAGGCTGTCGGGTCACGGTTTCCAGAGGTCGGGAGGCTCTCGTCCCATTCGGGCTTCGAGCGCCTCGTTGAGGCTTGCTCGGAGCTCGACGGCCGTGGGATTCGCAAGATGGTTGCAGCGGCGTGTGCGTTCAACAAGCAGACGGCCTTGGATCCGAACCGCCTCACACTCGATGACCTTCTTCGGGCAGCTGCTCAAGCACGAGAAGGCGTGACTGCGACGAGACGGAGCCGCGTATGACTGTTGTGTCCAGGCGCGTCCTTGCAACGCCTGCGCGGTCCGCTTCCGCCGCGTGGAACGTCATCGTTGAACTCGTCACGAAGCCCGGAAGCGCCGCCAGGCAGGAACTGCTGGACATCGGAGGCGTGGCCAGTTGTCTCATCGCAGACGAGTCACTGAAGGCTGACCCCTGCGTAGTCTTCGGCTCAGGCCCTAGGCTGCGCGTCTACTGCCTGTACGACGAGGACGCCATCGTAGGTGAAAAGGCCAGCGAAGCCGCGCTGACGTTCACGCCAACAGAAGGCGAGTGGCACATGTCGCTGCCCTGCTCGGCAGAGGATCTTGCGTGGGTCGAGCAATCACTCAAGAAGCGCTCGACGCACGTCACGGCGCGTGAAGCTGGCACGGCGGTAGGCGACGAAGCGACTTCGGCGGACGCAAGTGCTGCCCCAGCGGCGGTCATCGACAGAGAGGCGTTCCTTCGATCATGAGCACACACGTATCGGTCAACACGTGCACGCACGCGGTGACGTACGTCACCGACAAGCTCCTGACGTCGATCAAAGGCATTGTGCTCCTGAGCGGACTGAGTCCGGACAAGCTCACGAATCAGTGGACGGCCCTCGAGCGAGGCGTCAGCGCGTGGTTGCGGTCGCAGGATCTCGAGGAACTGCATCTTGAGGTCTACGACCCCGTCAAGGACACACTCATCGGTCGATGGGACTTCGCGATCTTCTACGGCTTTGAAGGTGACGGCGCCTTCTGGGTTGATCCTGACGCAATCAAGTACCACATCAAGAAGCAGGGAGTCTGGCCGGGCAGCTGCGAATACCGAATTGTCGCGACGACCAAGCCGGGGCGGCCCGACGTGCAGGGATGGTCGCGCACGACGTTGCGCTCGACATCAGGCTTCGTCAAGCAGGGCATCGGCACATCGGTGAATGGCAGCGGGCTGAGCGCTGGAACCGGCTACTGGAGGAAGACCTCATGATCTCCACGCAGGACGCGTTCCGAAAGTTCCGGAGCCGCCTTGAGCTGAACCAGAAGGAGCAGGACGATGCCTCGCGGCGACAGAAGGAGATCCGCGAGGTGATGGATGACGCGTTCGACATCGACCACGATTTCCTGACGGGCTCGTACCGGCGGTGGACGAAGACGAAGCCCCTCAAGGATGTGGACATCTTCTGCGTTCTGGGAGCGAAGGAGCGCCACTATCGCGATAAGCCGCCGGCGACGCTGTTGAGCGCGGTGGAGAGCGCGCTCGCGAAAAAATACGGAAGCGACAAGGTCTCGAAGCAACGTCGGTCCTGCACCGTAGAGTTCGGCGTCACGCCAGTGGACGACCGCACCGACTACAAAGTCATGAGCTTTGACGTAGTGCCGGCCTTTGCAAAAGAGGATCACTACGAGATCCCGGACACGGCCACCTCGTCGGGGTGGACCGAGACGAATCCGACGATCCACTTCGACAAGGCCGTGGAAGCGCAGGAGGCGTACAGCGGCGAATGGAAGGGCCTCGTCCGCATGATGAAGAAGTGGAACGCCCAGCGAGACAAGCCGATCAAGCCGTCTTTCTTGATTGAAGTCATGGCCCTGGAGATTCTGTTGCCGCCGTGGGGTGGCGACTACCGCCGCGAGATGCAGGCGTTCTTCGCCAGCCTCGCCGACCGGATTCATGAGACGTGGGCCGACCCGGCTGGGCTCGGTCCGCCGGTCAGCGACAGCATGGATGCACAGAAGGTCCAGCAAGCGCGAAACGAGCTTCGTGCGGCAGAACGACAGGCAGCCGAAGCCATCCGCTTGGAGCGAGACGGCAAGTTGGGTGATGCCCTTCGTGCCTGGCGGACTCTGTTTGGGCCGCTGTTTCCGGTGGGCTGATCGACGAGGAGGTGAACGTGGTGGCGTTGTTGGCGCTATTCGTGCCGGTTGCGGACACGGCCGAGGCGCCGCTGTCGCCGGAAGGGTGCGACGGACGTGGCTGATTCAGTAGTGCCGCAGTGGCATGGAGCCAACTATCAGGCGCGCATCTTCTGGGAGAACGCGCTCAACCTGCTGGACGACACCTCCTGTGTTGTGGAGGTGACGTTCGAGGCCGACGGTCCGAAGGCGTTCGATGACGTGGTGGTCAAGTACGATCCGCCGGTCGTTAGGTCTGGGCCTGAGCGTGTGCCTGCCGAGTACCATCAAGTCAAGTGGCACGTCGCCTACGACGGTCGATTCGGATTTGAAGACTTCGTCGATCCGGCCTTCATCGGCGCGAAGGCGCACTCGCTCCTGCAGCGACTGCGGGACGCGAAAAGCAAGGCGCCGACAGGTTCACGCTTCGCCTTCGTGACGACCCACCGGGTCAAGGACGGTGATCCACTTGCGGAGTTGATCTCCGGTCATGACAAGTCGCTACTCCTTGAACGTCTGTTCGACGGTACGACGGACAAGAGTCGAAGGGGACAGGTGAGGCGGCTCTGGAGGGAACACCTCAGTCTGCCGGATGATGCCGCACTGCGCAGTGTCGTGGCTGGCTTGCGCGTTCTGGAGGGGCACAGGTCGCTCGACGAGCTGCGGACGAACATCAACTTGCGAGCGAGGGTCGTCGGAATGCTCGCCCAAACCGAGGCGCATTCCGAGTTTCGGTACGACGAGCTGGCGCGCCAGCTCAAGGTGCGCGGCCTGAACGGGCTGACACGCGCAGTCCTTGAGCAGCTGTGTCGCGACGAAGGCCTGTTCGCAGCTTGTGCGGACCAAGACCCCGTTCCGCTGAGCATTGCAGTCCGGAGCTTCCTCGGGCCGGCATCGGACGTCGTGGGCGCGTCTGAAGAGAACACACTTGTACTGGTCGACCACTTTCGCGAGCGATACCTCCGGGACGACCTCGGATGGCAGGGGGACATTCGGCCGGAGGTGCAGCTGTTCCTGCGAGAGCGAGTCCGTGCGGCTGTCGGCCGCGTACGTCTGATTCTCGACGCACACGCGTCCATCGCTTTTCTGGCTGGTGCGACTCTCGATCTGAAGTCAGGCGTCCTCGTTGAGCTTGTTCAGAAGGGGCGTGTGGGAACCAGAACGTGGCGGGCCGACGACGGGACGACTGGGGCGCGCCTCGACACGGTCGTTCACGAGGTGGGCGGGCGTCGCAGGGATATCGCGGTTGCAGTCAGCATTTCGCAGGCCACCGAAGCACAGACGCGCGCTTACGCCGCGTCGCGGCTGCCTGATGTCGGTCGGCTGTTGAGCGCTAGCCTGCCGACGGGACCGGGCCAGCAGAACATTTCGGGCGGCGGCCATGCTGCGGCGGTCGCAGAACAAATCGCAAACGAGATCCGGCGCTTGAAGGCAGACGATCTAGACGCGGTCGTTCACATCTTCGCGGCGTGCCCCAATAGTGTGCTGTTCTACCTGGGCCAGCAGCATCAGGGGATCGCTCCATGCGTCGTCTACGAGTTCGACTTCGACAGGCGAGGGAACAAGACGTACCAGCCGTCGTTCGTGATCGACTAGTCGATGGTTGCAGCATGGCACGCGGGTTCTTAAGGCAACCCACGGTGCCGCTACGGGTACAGCTGACGGAGTCAGAGACGCGCAAATAAGGCACGCATGCGGCGAGCGCTGAACCGCGCGTCAGCGTGCAGCGCGTCAGAGTGACGTGCGGCTCCGGGTGCGGCGTCGCGGTGAGGCGTTCGACGACGGAAGCCGGCGCGGAGGCCCTCGGGGATGCGCAGACCGAGGGCGTCTTCCTCAGGTCATCCAGGATCGAACATCCCGGCGCCGGCCCACCGACGCCCGTGTCGTCACAGGCCCCGAGAACACCTCCCAGACTTTCAGCGAAACCTCGGGGCGGCAGCGCCTCGAGGTCAATCCCTACCGGGAATCGTCGCGGCCCTACGTCATCGTGGGCCTCCTGGCGGAACGACGGGTCGGGCGCGTTCGCCTGTTCATCAACGCCGAGAACCTCACGGACGTGCGAACAGACCCGCTGGAACTCGCTGTTGCGGCCCGCCAAAGGGCCAGACGGCCGGTGGACGCGTGGGCGTCGCTCGACGGCCGGGGTTTGGATGAACTTCTGAGCGGCGAGCCGTGCTTCAGTGCGGGCGCCGCAGGCGAGAATACTGAAACGACTGCTGGCCTCCCCACGGTGTCGTGTGACACGGTTCCGCGCTTCGACGAGTTCGAAGCGCGTGCCGAACTGCTGCGCCAGCGCGTCCTGCGAGTACCGCTGGACCGGCAGGCCGTTGCGCTTCTCTGGACCATCCGGGCCGAACGTCGCGATGATGGCCCCACCGCCAGGCTTGAGCGTGTTCAGCAGATGCTGAATCAGCACGTGTCCCTTCTCTGTCCGCCACCCCTGACAAGCGGGGCCTCGCGTCGACCGCGGTAGCGCTCCCGCACGTCAAGCCGTTACGATAGAAACGGTCGTGGTGAAGCATTTCGCCCTCATCTGCGCGATTACGGGTGTTACGAGCTGCGCCACCGCGCCGACGCTCCCCCTTGTGTCCACGGCAGCGCCGAATCCGAATGGCTGTTTCGCATTCGTATTCGAGCGTCCGGGGTTCAACGGGTCACGCTATGTATTAGATGGACCGCTCCGCGTGGCGCCGCTCGCCACAGTCGTCTCCCCGAACGGTGACTGGGATCGCCGGATCCGAAGCGCCAGGCTCGGCGATACCGCAGCTGTAACCGTCTATGCCGATCCGAATCTCAGCGGCCGATCGGGACGGTTTGGACGAGGAGCGACCGTCTCCCAGAACGAAGGCGGCCTGACGGGACGAATGCAATCCCTGAAACTCGACTGCGAGATTCAATAGGGCTCTCCGCCCGAAGATGCCGTCCTTTCTGCCGCCTTTACGCGCACGCGTGCCGGTCGTCCTCGTTCCGACGACTCTGCTCAGGTTTGCCTCGGCGTGGCGGGCCGCGGCGCTCGCCATCCCGGACGTCGGCGTCGCGGTCTTCTTCGTTGCCGGCGTGGCAAGTTCGGGCTCCGGTGCGCTGGCGCCGTGGTTGGTGGCAGCCGCGGTGCTCCTGGGCCTGACGTGTCGGACGGTGGACGTGGAAGGGTGGGGACTCCGCGTCAGCGGTGGACTGCCCGGGCGGGCGGGAGTGGCGTTTGGCGCCCGCGCAGCCGCGGTGGCCGCCTCGGCGCAACTCCTGGAGCGCGTACTGTTCGCCGCGCTCGTCGCACTCGTCTTCGGCCACTACGTCGCGGCGCTGCCGATGTGGCTCTTCGTGCCGGCGACGCTATGGCCGAGCTACTTGCGGGCGGAGGATCCGGCCAGTCTGGCGGCGGTCCTGCTGCTCGGCTTCGCGTGGGCGAGAGCGCGCCTGGGCTACACCACGGATGTCAACCGCACGGTGACCCGCACGTGGATCGCGGTCGGCATCGTCCTCGTCGTTATCGTCTGGGCAGTGACGGCTGTCGTCGCCACGCCAGCGGTGTTCGGCACCCTCTCGCCGTTCCGCGGCGTGGAAGGCCTGGCGCACGCGCCGGCGACCGCTGTCGGAGTGCTGCTCGGCCTGGTGTTCGCGTTCGGCCATGCGCTGCCCGCGGTGGGCAGCGGCGACAGCCTCGCGCGCGCAGCCGCTGAACTCGAGCCACCGCGGATTCGCGGGGTCTGGCGCACGCTGATCATCCTGACCGCCTACGGCGGGTTCGTCACCGTCGCGTCGACGTTACTGTTCGTGACACTGCTGCCGGTCGACGCGCAACGGGTGTGGGCGGATGTGCCGCTCCTCGGCATCACGCAGTATCTGCCGGTGGCGGCGTGGGCGAGAGCGGTCATCACCCTCGCGGTGGGGGGCGCCGCCACGTTGTTGTTAGGGCAGGCGGCCCGAGCCGGCGTATCCGGCGCCGAGCGGATGCTGGTTCAGCTGGGTCAGCAGGGGCGGCTCACCCGCGCGCTCACGGTGCCGCACGCCCGGCTCGGCACGCTGGCACGCGCGATCGACACGGCCGCCGGCGTCGCGGTCGTGGTCGTCATCAGCAGCGCCGGCAGAGTCGAATGGCTGGCGCACGCCTATGCCGCGTGCCTGGCGTGGACGCTGGTTCTGAAGGTCACGGTGCTCATCCGGCTGCGCCGCCCGATCGAAGAGGCGCCGTTCCGCGTCCCGTTTACCCTGCCCCTAGGCCAGCGTGAGTGGCCGCTCGGCCTCGTGACAGTCGGGCTCATCGTCGGCCTCACGTGGCTCACGATGGTACTGGGCGGCGATGCGCCGACCATCGGTGCCAGCCTGGCCTTACTGACGGTAGCAAGCCTGTTCGGACTCTCGGCTGAACAACTGCCCGAACGTCCCGCCGAGGACATGGACCCGCTGCAGCTCATCTCGTCACCGGCCCTGACCCTGGAGCAGGTGGCGGCCAGGCCTGGCGGAGTACTGATTGCGGTCCGCAATCCGCATTCGCTCGCCCATCTCAATCACGCCCTGACGCTGACCGGCGATCGCGATCTCATCGTGATGACCGTTCGCCTGGTTGGCCTCGATGCCGAGTACGAAGACCCGCACGCTCCGCATCCGACGGCGACCGAGCAGGAGCTCTTCTCGCGCGTCATGGCGCTCGCCGAGCGTCACGACCGTCCCGTGCGGCTGCTGATCGTCCCGGCCTACAACGTGTTCGACGCCACGGTAACGGCGGTGCTGCGGCTGCAGGCATCCGATGTCTACGTCGGTGAATCGACGACCCTGTCGGCCGAGCAGCAGGCGCGCCTGCTCGGCGACGCGTGGGAGCGTGCCGACACCGGCCACCTGCAGGGCGTCCGGCTCGTCGTCCATCACCGCAGCAGCCGGACCGACACGTATCATCTCGGCGCCCACGACCCCGAACTCTCCTCGCGCGATCTCGATCTCATTCATCACGTATGGCTCGACGCCGTCAAGGCGGTCGGACCACACGTCCATCACCACGATGTGGTGCGAGCGGCCCTGACGCAAATGGCGGAACAACTCAACGGACCTGGCCGCGAGGCCGCGCTCGCGGCAATCCAGACGGCCGCGCGCCCCGGCGATGAACTCGCCGCCATCGTGCGCACACGCGACTACGCGCGGCTGCGCGACATGATCCGCAATCGCCCGGCGGAATCGGTGGCGACGATGCTCGCCGACCTGACGATCGAGGACCAGGTGGTCGTCTTCCGCCTGTTGCCGCGCAAGGATGCCGCCGCCGCGTTCGAGTACCTGACCCACGACGAACAGGAGCGGCTGCTGAAAGCAATGGCGCAGGAAGACGTCGCCGCGCTGCTCAACGAGATGGCGCCAGACGACCGCACGATGTTCCTCGAAGAACTGCCGGCGCCGGTCACGCGGCAGCTGCTGGCCCTGCTGACGCCGGAGGAACGGGCGATCGCCAGCACGCTGCTCGGCTATCCCGAGGCTTCGATCGGCCGCCTGATGACGCCCGCGTATATCGCGGTCGGGGAGCACTGGACGATTCAGGAAGTGCTCGATTTCATCCGCGAGCACGGCCAGGACTCGGAGACGCTCAACGTCATCTACGTGCTCGACGAGCATGGCCGGCTGATCGACGACATCCGGATTCGCGAGCTCCTGCTGACGAAGCCGTCCAGCCGGGTCTCGGACTTGATGGACCGGCGCTACGTGGCGCTCAAGGCGACCGACGATCAGGCAGCGGCCGTCGCCGAGTTTCGAGCGCACGACCGGACGGCGTTGCCGGTCACCGACACCGCTGGCATGCTCATCGGCATCGTCACCATCGATGACGTCCTGGACGTCGCGGAAGCCCGGACGACGGAAGAGATTCAGCGCATCGGCGGTTCGGAAGCTCTCGACGAGCCCTACATGGTGATCTCCTTCAGACGGATGATTCAGAAGCGGGCCGGCTGGCTGACCGCCCTGTTCCTCGGCGAAATGTTGACGGCGACCGCGATGGGGGCGTTCGAAGCGGAGATCGAGCGTGCGGTCGTCCTTGCGCTGTTCGTCCCGCTCATCATCTCGAGCGGCGGCAACTCGGGTTCGCAGGCGTCGACGCTGGTCATTCGTGCCCTCGCGCTGGGCGAGGTCACGTTGCGTGACTGGTGGCGCGTGGTCCGGCGCGAGATCGCCGCCGGACTGGCGCTGGGCGCCATCCTTGGCACCATTGGCTTCCTGCGCATCAGTATCTGGTCGGCGTTCTCGACCATCTACGGCCCGCACTGGCTGCTGGTGGCGTGGACGGTCGGACTGGCGCTGGTCGGCATCGTCCTTTGGGGGACACTCGTCGGATCGCTGCTGCCGTTCGTGTTGCGGCGGCTCGGCTTTGACCCCGCAACCTCATCGGCGCCGTTTGTCGCGACCCTGGTCGATGTCACCGGCTTGATCATCTATTTCAGCGTCGCGCTGATGCTTCTGCGCGGGACGCTGCTTTAGTGGCCCATCAGGGCTCAGATCCACCCACGGCGCTTCAATCTGGCCTCCACGACCTTGTCATCGCGACGTAGCACGTTAACGTCAGCGCCAACAGCGCCAAATGGAGCGACGGCAATAGCGAGAACCCGAGGTAAGTTCCGAGTCCCGTAAAGCGCAGACTCATCCCCCGGGACCTTCAGATGCTCCCGGCGCCTGTTCGCGCCGCCTCGAGGCGGAATACACCCGGCTTCATGTGCAGCGGCTGAACACCGCGGCGTTCGTCACCATGGCGAATCCAAACGACCCCGATCCGCTGGCACGCCTCCGAGTTGCTCGGCAGTTACGTCGGTCTGATCATCTGGGCGGAGAAGGCATGCACCCGTCGGCCACAAGCCATAAGTGTTCGCACGCAGTGCAGAAGTACCAGCGTTCGATGTTGAACCGCGTCACCGTCAGAACCGTTGCGGGGCTCTGGCAGGCCGGACACGATGGGCCAGGCGTGAACAGAGCTGGTGTTTTCAGCGACATTCCCGATGGATTGCTCTCAGAGCATACGCCCAAAGCTGTGCGCGGCCTGCGCAAGTTCACCGATGCATCGAAATCCGTGACTAGAGCTGGCGTGACCAGCCAGCCTTTAGCTGCGGTGAATTTCGTCGGCCCAGCTCACGGCCAAGCTGTGTGTCGGATGCAGCTTGGCCGTACTCAGCTCGCCGTCTCGGAAGACCTGGGGTTTCGATGGCGCACCCAGCCGCGGTGTGCGAGATGCGGACGCAGTTCGGGGCGTGTCTCATGGCCGTTGCGATACACCGACCCTGTCGATCCCCGACCAGCGTTTAACGAAATGCATTCGGGGGGACTCGTGCCACTGCGAAAGATCATCGTGAAACATTGCCACGAGCGCGGACGGCTATGTGGTTGTCGTTCAGCGGCTTCGCCTCTTTGCCTGTGATTCGAGAAGAGCTGGTCGTCGCTCGCGCGGTGATCACCGACCAGCAACTGAACAGTGGCAGCGCGATCAGCCCGGCGTCACCCGGGCCTCTCGGGCTGTACGTCGTCATGGCCGGCTACTTCGCGGCGGGCTGGGCCGGGGCCCTCGTAGTTGTGCTGGCCCTCGCGTCGCCAGCCGTGTTGGTCGTGGCGACCGTGCGCCTGGTCCTCCGCCAGCAGGCAGCGCCGGTCCGGGGCGCCTGCTCGGCCATCGTCCTGGCGTCGTGTGTCCTGATGGCCGCGACGAGCACACAGCTGGCCGCCGACGCCATTCCGACCTGGCCGCTCACGGCCCTGGCGCTTGGCGGTGTCGTCGCTCTCGCGAGCGGACGGGTTCCCCCAGTCGTGGTTATCCTCGCGTCTGCGGCGATGGGGCCTTTGCTGTGGAGGCCGTGACGATCAGGCGCGTCTGATGGAGGGGTGCCTGAGAACGGCGAGGCCCAATCCCTGTGGGGTGCGATACTGCTGCTCATGGGTACGGAAAGTCCCGCAGAAGCCGGACGGAACGCCGCAACGGGGAGGCTCGTCGTCCTCACCCGGAGCGGCTGCGCCAATACTGCGACCATGCAGGCCCGGCTCAATCTGGCGTTGCGACGACTTGGCCTGCCGGACGACGACTACGACGTCGTCGACGTCGATGCGCTGGAACTCCTTGATGGGCGACGAGGCTATGACACTCCGACGGTGCTGTGTCGCGGTCGCGACATCTTCGGCCTGCCAGAGCCTGTCGCGCGGCGGCTCGCACCCACCTGACGTATCTATCCGGGCGGAGTTCCGTCCGTTCACGCGTTGACCGAGGCGCTGCTATCGTCCACGTATCGTGATCAGATTCGCGACTAACGCCTAGGCAGCCACTCGAGCCAACCGCTGCAGTGATCCGTGGAACAGCGATGGCGAAATCGCCGGCGCACTTGTTCATCAGCCGAAGCCTGCGCGGCTTGCAGTGTCTCGAAACGTCCGTCCAGCGGCTGCACGGCCCTCGTGTCGTCAATCGCCTCGATGATGTACAGATCATCGGCTACGTGATGCACGCAGGTGACCAGGTCGCCGTGAATGCGGCGCCATGTCGAACGCGGTACGTCATGGTGACTCATCGGCTGGGTCCGTAGTACCCGGGTCGTGCGCGGACCGTCACGCCGCCACGCTCGACGCGCACGGCGATCCGCCGGTACCGGCCGTCGCGAGCCGTGTTGGTCGACTGGTACGCCAGGGCGTACTGGTGCGACAGTTCGTCGAGAATGTCGCGGTAGAGGGCGGCCAGTTCCGTGGACTGCTGAGGGAAGAAGGCACGACCGCCCGTCTGTTGCGCCAGGCGACGCAGATCGTACTGCCCCGGGCGTTCAGCGCTCACTGTCGGTAACGACATCCGCCAGCCAAGACCGATGGCATAGATCGCGATGCCCGACCGCACTGCCGTGTCGAGTACTTCGTCGAAGCTCAGGAGGCTCGATGTGTCCTCGCCATCCGACAACACGACAATCGCCCGGCGCCGGAGGTTTGCAGGTTCGGCGCGCTGGCGTTCCAGACCCCTGAGCGCGATGTAGACGGCGTTGTAAAGTGACGTCGAGCCGCCCGCGTGGACACGACCGATCGCCTCATGCAGGGCCTGTCGGTCGCCTGTGAAATCCTGAACGATCTCGACCTTCGAATCGAAGTCGACCACTGACGCGACATCCCGTTCGCTCAGGGCATCGACGAACCCCACCGCGGCTTGCTGGGCGGCAGCCATGCTCTCCTGCATGCTGGCACTGGTATCGAGGAGTAACGCCACGGCCAAGGGCACGCCGATCGGCTGGAAGTGCACGACCTGCTGCGGGCGGTTGTCCTCGAACACCGTGAAGTCGCTGCGCCCGAGATCTCTGATAAGACGCTGCTGGCCGTCACGTACGGTGACATCGACGTTGACGAGATCGACACCGCCGCGGAAAGCCGGCGGCGCCTGTCCCGATAGCCAGATACCGCTGGCCACCACGAAGGCGACGGTCGCTACGAGCCACACGCGGACTGCGCTAAGATCGGGTCCTGGTGACAAGAGTCATCCTCTTCATGTCCATGACGATCGTGTTGTCCGCGTGCGCCCCGGCCGTGCGTCAGTCCTCGTCGTCGGCTTCGCCTGGTGCGCCGAATCCCAACGGATGCTACGCGTTCATCTTCAGCGACGTCTCATACGCCGGCGAGCGCACGGTGGTGAACGGTCCGCGCCGCATCTCGTCACTGGCGACCTTACCCTCGCCGTCCGGGACGTGGGATGGCCGCATTCGCAGTCTTCAGGTCGGACTGTCCGCCACGCTCAGCCTGCACGCTCAGCCTGAACTGTCTGGCGCGACTGCCCGCTTTGCCGCCGGCACGTCCGTGCCGCGTCTCGACGCCTCCCTCGCGGGCAAAGTCCGGTCGTTGAACCTCGAGTGCCGGCCGTAGCCGGGACGAACGTGTCAGGCTGACGGCGCCAGTGCGTCTGCAGCCTCGAATACGCGCTGCCGAACCGGCAGTTGCACCGTAATCCGTGTGCCGATCTCGCCGTCACCGGTCGTACAGCGAATCCTGCCGCCATGCAACTCCACGATCTGGCGGCACATGTAGAGTCCGATGCCGGCACCACGCGCAGTACGTCGATCGTCGAGGTGCTGGTGTTCGAGACGGAAGAACTTCTCGAAGACCCGCTCTCGATACTCGCGGGGAATCCCCGGGCCGGTGTCGTGGACCGAGATGGCCACCTGGCCCACGCGGGCGTCGCCGGATGGTCGCTCGAAGGTGGCCTCGACCCTGATTGCGCCGCCACGCGGCGTGTACTTCAACGCGTTCGAGAGCAGGTTGTCGAAGACGATGCGGAGCCGGGGGCGGTCGGCCGCGAGCGGCGGCAGATTGCTCGCGACAGCGCGTTCCATGCTGACCCCTAACCCCGCTGCTTGCGCCTCGGCAGAGCCGACGACTTCGGCCAGCAAGCGCGTCAGCTGAACCGGTTCGAGCGCGAGGCGCAGTTCCCCTGCCTCGATGCGCGTCAGATCGAGAAATTCGTGGACGGTTTCGTTCAGCTGCTCGACGCCCATCAGTGACGTGGCAATGAGTTCCTGTTCGCGCGCCGGCAGGGCCGCTGCGGCTTCCTGCAACATCAGCAGCGTCATCCGCAGGGTCGTCAGAGGGGTCTGCAGTTCGTGCGATGCCACGGCGACCAGCTCCGACCGCATCTCATCGACCCGCGCCAGTTCCGTGACGTCTGACAGCAGCAGGATGGCACCGTGGGGGGCGCCGGTGGTCGGCATGTGAACGACGCGGGGCAGGAGGCGATGTCGGCGGCCCTGACGTTCGATCTGTACCGTTCGCGTCAGGTCGGTATTCAGGCCGACCTCGCTGGCCGTTCGCAGCGCCTCGAGAATCGTCGCGTGGTCCAGCCCCTCCAGATGCAATTCGTGCAGTGTTGCGGGTGTGGCCAGGTGTGCGGCGCGACAGGTCGCCTGCGCCATGCGATTCATCGACAGGATTCGGCCGTCTGGCGCCAGCAGCAACACGGCGTCGGGCAAGGCTTCCAAGGTCGCTTCCAGCGCCTGCTTCGCCTCGATCATCTCGCGCACGTTCGTGCGGCGGAACTCGGCCAGGTCGGTGGCCATATCGTTGAAGGCGGCGGCCAGTTCACCCAGCTCGTCGCCGGAGCGCAGGTCGATGCGTTCATCGAACTCGCCGCGACGAATGGCGTCGGCCCCGCGTGTGAGCCGGCGAAGCGGCGTCACAATCCGATTCGTCAGGTGCCACGACACCAGCACCGCGAAGGCCAGTGCCACCACGGTGGTGAAGAGAACCGCGCGACGCGATGATGCCGCCTCGTCACGGGCGGTCGTCACCGCCTGGCGGGCGAGGGTGAAGTGCCGATCGCGAATGACCGTGGTGAGGTTTACGGCGCGGCGGAGCAACGGGTTGGCGCGCTCGTGATACTGGCCGAGGGCTTCTTCGGCCGACGCGACCGGAATCACCGCATCCGCCGCTTGACGATACTCTTCGAGCGCGGTCTTGAGCGGCGTGGCCAGCTCCTGTTCATCGACGGGGCCGAGGACATCGAACAGATCGCCGACCGCCCGGTCCACGACCGTCCGCTCACGCGCCAGCTCGGCCCGCCCCTGCGCCTCACCGGCCAGCACCAGGAGCACCGCGTCGTCTTCGCGTTCCAGCGCCCCCGACAGCTTGGAGGTGACCGCGGTGACGGCTTCGCTGTCACGAACCGTGTCCGTGACCACGCCGCTGAGACGAGACAGGGCGACGAACGTCCACATGCTGGCCATCACCGTCGTGCAGACGAGCAGCACCGCCGCGATCCCGAAACGTTGACGCAGGCTGATGCGCAACATGCGGTCAGACCAGGCCATAGCGCTTGCGTTTGCGCTGCAGGGTCGTGGCGTCGATGTCCAGCGTCCGCGCGGCGGCCTCTAATGAGGGCGCTTGCGCGACGACGCGGGCAATGTGTTCACGTTCGAGCAGATCGAGCGAGATCGGCGCGCCAACGCGGACGCCGCCGTCGGCCGACGGTGTCGAATGAGCACCGTTTGCGAGCCCGAGGTCGGCTGGCGTCAGCTGCGGACCTGGCGCGAGAATGACCGCTCGTTCAACGGCATTGCGCAGCTCGCGGAGGTTGCCGGGCCACGCGTGCGCCTGCATCGCACGGTCGGCCTCCGGAGAGAACCGCAGGTCGTGACGGCCCTGTTTGCGTCCGAACCGTTCTAGGTAGTAGTCGGCGAGCAACCGGATGTCTTCGGCGCGCTCGCGCAACGGCGGCACCGTGAGGGTGATGACGTTGAGACGGTAGAACAAATCCTCGCGGAAACGGCCGCTCTGCACTTCGGCGTCCAGCGCTCGATTGGTCGCCGCGATGACCCGCACATCGGCCTGGCGTTCGCGCGCTTCGCCCAGGCGCTCGTAGGTGCGGTCGTTGAGAAAGCGCAGCAGGCGAGCTTGCGCATCAGCGCTGAGATCGCCGACTTCGTCGAGGAACAACGTGCCGCCTTCGGCCTCCTGCACCTTGCCAGCGACATCGGCGACGGCGCCAGTAAAGGCCCCTTTGCGGTGGCCGAAGAGCGCGCTCGTCATCAGCTCGCCAGCCAGGGCCGGACAGTTCACCGTCGCAAACGGCGCCGTGGCCCGCGGGCCGTTGGCGCGCAGCCAGCGGGCGAGGAGGTTCTTGCCCGTCCCGCTTTCGCCACGCAACAGGACGACGGCATCAGAGGCGGCAGCGCGGCCGGCGGTGTGAAGGAACTGCCGGAACGTCTGGCTGCGCGTGTCGAAGAGGGCCGGCTCACCCGTTTCATCGAGGGCGTCCTGCAACTCGGTCAGTCGCCGTCGGAGCCGCTGTGCTTCAAGGACCCGGTTGGCGGTCAGGCGAATCTGGTCGGGCGTGAACGGCTTCGGAATGTAGTCCACCGCCCCCCGTTTCACGGCATCCACGGCGCTTTCGATGGAGGCGAATGCCGTGACGACGATGACACCGAGGTCGGTCTGTCGCTGGAGCATCTCTGGCAACACCTCAATGCCCGCCTCGGCGCCCAGCCAGAGATCAAGGAACACGACGTCGAAGTGGGCGCGTTCCAGAGCTTCGAGCGCCGCTTGTCCCGTGGCCACGCCGAGCACGCGAGCGCCAGCCGCTTCGAGGCATAGGCGCAGGGACTGCCGCACGCCGGCATCGTCATCCACAATCAGCGCGGACCAGGGCGCCTGACAGGCGACAAAGGTTCCCGTCATCGTCCGGTGCCCTCTTGCAAGACAGCTGACATGGGCCAAGAATCCCACGCCGCGCGGCACTGGGCAAGCCCGGCCTGCCGCGGTGTCGCGTTGTCCGGGCGAAATGCAGGAACCGTGAGGCCGTTTCGATGCAAGTTGCCCGGTCGGTGCTGCCGGCTGACCGCCGGACCCGAGAGTGGTGGGCGGGAAAGACTAGCGAATTGCCGTGCCGAAGGTTCAGGCACAACCCCTGCACTACGCGGCAGCGTGCGCCTCACGTGGCTCGTTCTTCTGGTGGTAACGGTGTGCGGGTCGACGGCCTGGGGACAGACGCGCGCTGCCCTGACGATTGACCAGGCCGTGGACCGGGCTCTCGAGCACAACCTGGCCGTACTCGCCGAACGTGTCAATCTCTCGATTGCGGATGCTCGCCTGGTCACCGCGCGACTGCGGCCGAATCCTGTATTCAGCCTTGGCGCCGATCATCTCGACTGGCTCGGCACAGGCTACGACCAGGTCAACAACGCCGGGCCGCCGGAGTACAGCGCGCGAACCGATTTCCTGTTCGAGCGCGGCGGCAAACGGGCGCGACGGATTGACTTGGCCACTGCCGTGCGCACGACGAGCCAACTGCTGTTTGAAGACCGTGTCCGGCAACTGACGCTGGACGTGCAGACGGCATGCGCAGACGTGCTTCGAGCTCGCTCGACACTCGCGCTCGCCCAGGACAGCCTGGCGGCACTGAATGACCTGGTACGGCTCAACGAACAACGGGTCCGCGCCGGCGATCTGGCCGCGGTCGAACTGTTGCGAACCCAGCTCGCGCAACTGCAATTCGAGACCACCGTTCGTCAGGCGGAGGTCGGCTTGCGGGTGGCGCGGACAAGACTGCAGGCGCTAATCGGCCTCGCCGCGACCGACCCATTGCCGGAGATTGAAGATGACCCGAGCCGCGTCCGTCCGGCCGTCGATCTCGCCGATGTGACGGCACGAGCGCTGGCGCAGCGACCGGATCTCCTCGCCGCGCGGGCCGAGCAGGCGCGTTCGCAAGCCGAAGTACGACTGCAACTGGCACAGGGGCTGGTCGACTACTCGGTGGGTGCCGAGTACCGCCGGCAGCAGGGCGTCGCTGGCAAGGGCAACTCGATTGGTGTCTTCTTTAGTAGCAACCTGCCACTGTTCAACCGGAATCAGGGCGAGATTGCCCGCGCCAGGGCAGAGCAGCAGCAGCTCGAGTTGCAGGGAGCGGTGCTGGAGCGGAATGTCCGTCAGGACGTCGACACCTCGTTCGCCCAGTACGAGGCGTCGCGGGCCATTCTCGATCGCCTCGAAGCCAGCATGCTGGACCGCGCTCGCGAGGTCCGGCGGATCACCGAGTACTCGTACCGACGAGGTGAAGCGAGCCTCATCGAATACCTCGATGCGCAGCGGGCGTACAACGACACGATGCAAACCTACAACGACGCTCGCGCCGATTTTGCCCGGAGCGTGTTCCAGCTGCGCGCCGCAGCGGGTGATCGTCGGCCATGACACGTCCGATCGTCCTCCTCTTCACGATCTCGGCCTTTGCGGTGGCAGCTGGCGCTTGTCGCCGGTCGGCCCCGGCGAATACGACGACAGGGACTGCCGTCGGCGGAGCTGGCGTCACCGCCACCTCGGATGACGTCGTCTTTGCTCCTGACTCGCCGCAACTCAAGCGCATCACCCTGCAGTCGGTGCAGACCGCACGCGTGCCGGTCGACGTCATCAACGCGCCGGGGAAGATCGAAGCCGATCCCAACCGGATCGCCAAGGTGGCGGTACCGGCGGCCGGACGCGTGGCGCGGGTGTTTGTGCGCGTCGGCGATGCGGTGAAGCAGGGGATGCCACTGCTGGCCCTGCAGAGTCCCGAGGTCGACACGACGATCTCGGTGTTGCGGCAGGCGTCCGCGCGGCTCGGGCAGGCGCGCGCGGCGCAGGCCAAAGCCGAGGCCGACCGCACCCGCGTGCACGATCTGTTTGAGAATCAGGCGATTGCGCAGAAGGACGTGCTCGTCGCCGACGCCGCGGCGGCGCAGGCGAACGCCGACGTCGAGTCGGCGCAGGCCAGTGTGGCGGAGGGCCGTCGCAAACTCGCGATCTACGGCGTCGACCCCGAGGCCTCCGAAGGTGTACTCACGCTGAGAGCGCCGGTTGCCGGCAAGGTCCTCGAGATGACGGGTGTGGCCGGGGAGTATCGCAGCGACACCGCCGACCCGTTGCTGACGATCGCCGATCTCGGCGAAGTCTTTGTGACGGCGGACGTGCCGGAAACCCAGATCCGACTGGTCACGGTCGGGTCACCCCTGTCGGTGACACTGGCGGCGTTCCCGGACGAGACATTCCAGGCCAAGGTCGCGCGCATCGGTGAATCCGTGGATCCGCAGACCCGCACCGTTCGAGTGCGCGCCAGCCTGGCCAATCCCGATGGGCGCTTGCGTCCGGAGATGTTCGGCCGCGTGCGCTACACCGCCAACTTTCGCGACCTGCCCGTCGTGCCGCCGGCCGCCATCGTGCACGGCGAAGACCGCATCACCGTGTTCGTCGAATCGGCGCCGGGACGCTTTCGCGCGGTGCCGGTGGAAATCGGGACCCGTCACGGCGACCTCGTCCCCGTCTTGCGCGGCCTCGACCCGTCGAGCCGGGTCGTCGTCGATGGCGCCATGCTGCTGGTTCGTCGCTAGATTCGAGGACGTCGCGTGATTGCCCTTCTTCTGCGCGCCGCTCTGCACCAGCGGTTCGTCACGCTGCTGGTGGCCGTCCTCGTGGTGGCCCTGGGGATTTACTCCCTCGAACAGCTGAAGGTCGAGGCGTACCCCGACATCTCCGACACCCAGGTCGTCGTCATCACCCTGCTGCCGGGCCACGCCGCCGAAGAGATGGAGCAGGAGGTCACCGTCCCGGTCGAGCGGGCGCTGAACAGCGTGCCCAACGTGATCGCCAGGCGCTCCCGTACGATCTTCGGCTTGTCGGTGGTCGAGCTGACGTTCGCCTACGGCACGGACGACTACTTCGCCCGCCAGGTGGTGCTCGAGAAACTGCGAGAGGCGTCACTGCCCGACGGAGCCGAGACTTCACTCGGTCCGCTCTCAACGCCTATCGGCGAGCTCTTTCGGTATACGTTGCGTGGACCGGCCTCGATGGGCGAGCGGCAACTGCGCGAGATCCAGGACTGGGTGATCACGCCGCGCCTGCTCCAGGTGCCCGGCGTCGCCGATGTCGCGCCATTTGGCGGCCTCGTCAAGCAATACCAGGTCGACATCGATCCGACCGCGCTCGAGAAGTACGACCTGACGGTCGCGGCGATTGCCCATGCGATTGGCGCCAACAATCGCAATGGCGGCGGCGCCATGCTCGACAACCGGCAGCAGGCGCTCGCCGTTCGCGGCGTCGGTCTCTTGAGGACGACAGCCGACCTCGAGCAGGTCGTGCTGACCTCGGTCCGCGGCGTTCCGGTGCTGGTGCGCGACGTCGGAACCGTGCACCTGGGAGCCGCGCTGCAGACCGGCATCCTCGGTGTCAACGACCAACCGGGCGGCGTCGAAGGCATCGTCTTGATGCGGCGCGGCGAGAATCCCAGCGAGGTGCTCGCGGGCGTGAGCGCCACCGTCGAGGCGCTGAATCGCACCGGGTTTCCACCGGGCGTGCAGATCGTCCCCATCTACGACCGCCGCGACCTGGTGAGCAACACCCTGCGCACGGTCTCACGCACGCTCATCGAGGGGCTCCTCATCGTTCTGGCCGTGCTGTTCGTTTTCCTCGGCAGTGTGCGAGGGGCGCTGCTGGCAGCGGTGACGATTCCATTCTCGCTGCTGTTCGCCTTCATCTGCATGTATTGGGCAGGTATCCCCGCCAATCTGCTGAGCCTCGGCGCCCTGGACTTCGGCATCATCGTCGATGGCACCCTGGTGATGGTCGAGTACATCGTGGCGTCGTTGAGTCGACCCGCGCGTGAAGGCGACAGCATTGTCGAGCGCGTCCGCGACGCCGCGTTGCAGGTGCAGCGACCGATCTTCTTCTCGCTGGTGATCCTGATCTCGGCCTACCTGCCGCTGTTCACGCTCGAACGCGTCGAACGACGCCTGTTCACGCCGATGGCGTTCACCGTCTGTGCGGCGTTGCTCGGATCGTTGCTCTTCACGTTGACGGTGATCCCGGTCCTGTCCACCTATCTGTTCAAGCACCAGGCACACGCGAGCCACGGCGAGCGCCTGGACTGGCTGTATCGTCCCTATCGTCGGCTGCTGGCTCGGACGATGCCACGCGCCGGGCTGGTGGTCGGGGCCGCCGCCGTGATTGTGCTGGTGACGATGGCACTGGCGCGAGGACTTGGCAGCGAATTCCTGCCGCAGCTTGACGAAGGGGTGATCTGGATTCGCGCCAACCTGCCGCCCGGCGTCTCGCTGAGCAAGTCGGCGGAGATTGCCACGCAGATGCGCGCCCTCATTCGGCAGTCGCCAGAGGTGAAGACGGTCGCGTCGCAGACCGGGCGCAACGATTCCGGGACCGACCCGTTCGGCCCCAATCGCAACGAGTTGCTGCTCACCTTGCAGCCCTATGACGAATGGGGACGCGGCCGAAACAAGGCAGTGCTCGTGGACGAGCTCTCGACGCGTCTTCGGCGGGAAATCCCTGGGATCACGTTGAACTTCACGCAGCCGATCATTGACACTGTGACCGAGTCGGTGACGGGATCCTCGGCCGACCTCGCGGTCATCCTTTCGGGCCCGGATCTCAACGAACTGCGCGACCTGGCCGCTCGCAGCCTCGCGGTCGTCCGCCAGGTGCCGGGCGCGGTTGACACGGCGATTGAACAGGAAGCGGACCAGCCGCAGCTGCGGATCGGCGTCGACCGTCAGCAACTGGCGCGCTATGGCGTCAACGTCGACGACATCCAGGAACTGATCGAACTGGGGCTCGGCGGCCGGACCGTCAGCACGCTGTTCGAAGGTGAACGCCGCTTCGACATCGTCGTCCGCTACGCAGCGGAAGCCAGGACCGACATCGACGACCTGTCGCGACTGCTGGTCCACACGGCAGACGGTGGGCGCATCCCGCTCGGGACGCTTGCCGAGATCAAGGTCGCCAATGGCGCAAGCATCATTGCGCGGCGCGAGAACCAGCGGCAGATGACCGTGCGCACCAACATCCGCGGGCGCGACCAGGGGGGCTTCGTCACCGACGCCCGGCGGCGCTTCGAGGACGCGATTGCCTTGCCCGACGGCTACAAGGTCGAGTGGGGCGGGCAGTTCGAGAATCTCGACCGGGCGCGACGCCGGCTGACCGTCATCATGCCGGTGACGGTCGGGCTGATCTTTGCCTTGCTCTTCCTGGCGTTCGACTCCACGACCTACGCATTCCTGGTCCTGATGAACGTGCCGTTGTCGCTGGTGGGCGGCATCATCGCGCTCTGGCTGCGCGGCATCAACCTCAGTGTCTCGGCGGCCGTCGGCTTCATCTCGCTGTTCGGCGTCGCGGTGATGAGCGGCGTCCTCGTCGTCGCCGAGATCACCCGGCGGCGGCAGGTTGGCGAGGAGACGCTGGAAGAGGATATTGTCGAAGGCGCCATCGCGACGACGCGGCCGGTGCTGATGATGATTGTGGCGGCGCTGCTGGGGATGATTCCAGCGGCTCGGGCGATTGGGATCGGCTCGGACGTGCAGCGTCCACTGGCGACGGTGGTCGTCGGCGGCCTGGCCTCGACGCTTCTGTTGACGCTGATTGTGTTGCCGAACCTGTACTACCTGGTCTATCGACGAAGGCGGTCCGAGTGATCAACGCACCCGTGAAGCAGTTGCTGATCCTGATCGATCGGCACGAAACCTGGCATGAACGTCCGTTGTCCGAGGCGATTGTGGCGGCTCTGCAGAAGCAGGGTGTGGCGGGCGCCTCGGCCTTCGAAGGGATGATGGGCTTTGGTTGGCACGGGCAGTTTCACCGCCAGGGCTTCTTTGGCGTCGCTGCCGAGAAGCCGATCGCCATCATCGCGATCGATGCTGAACCGACGCTGCGCGCGGCCGTCGAGGTGCTCAGGCCGATGGTGCGTGAGGGGCTGATTGTCCTGTCGGATGTGGAAGTGCTGCACCAGGGACCGAGCCGCAGCGGTCGCGACGGCACCGCGTAAGGTCTGACGCGAATCCCGCGTTCAAAGGACATGCACCTGAGCCCGGCCCGCCACGCTTCGTCAACTGACGGACCGTGCGCCAATCGCGCCTCGTCTGGCGGGCAATGGCGGGCAATGCGCGACGGCAATGCTGGCACCCATGGCAACTACGGCAACGTGATGTCTGTAAGTTACAGAATCCAAAGGAGGTGATCGGGTCCGAATCCCACCCTCTCCGCCAAACACACCTCCGGCGTGACGGCTCCCGCCGCTCACTCACAAAGACGCCCCACGGGTCGGATTTCTTGCGCCCCTTGGGTTGCCCCGACCGAAGCTTCCCGCCGCCGCCCAACCCATCGGCTTGGCGGAACGCCAGGCCGAGGCGCGACTCCAATGGCAAGGACGTCACCCTCGTGCGCATGGCGTGGCGAACAGATCTGGCGCTATCTCATCTGGATTGCGGAGCTGCACGAACGACGCTCGTGCAGCTGACTGTGAACCAGCCGAGCCTCCGCGTCTGGCGATTGCCGCGCGGAGGCGGTGCGGGATTTTTCGGGGCGACGAGCAATAGGCCGTCAGCTTCCAGACGTTCGAGGCGAATGGCGCCGATAAGGTCCGGAACTGCCCGCAGATCCGCGGCCTATCTGACTGGCGCCGTTCTTGCTCCACACTATTCGGAAGCTGAACGTGTTTCGCGCAACCATCCTGACCGTCGTGTTGCTATTCGCCGCTGGGCCGAGCGCCTCGTTGTTCTGCAAGGCGTGGTGCGATCCCCAGGCAGCGGCAGAGAACGGCTGCCACCGGGACACCAATGGGGACCGCGCGAGCGTGAGCAGCGACCATTCCTGTGACGACTCGCTTCAGGGGCCCGCTGGTCTCATGAAGGAAGACCTCCACCGCGCGCCAACGCCTGGCGGTAGCGCCGTCTTCTCGAACACGTGGTTCCAGCTCGTTCCGACCGCGACGCACCTCGTGCCGACCTGGACCCGGGGACGGCCACCGTTCGACCTGAATCGACCGCAGACAACACCGCTCCGCATCTGATCTCCTCTTGGCCGCACGCAGTCTGTTCGTCCGACTGCGTTTCGCGGCCCTCGGCTGCTTCCGAACAACTTGGGCCTTGGTTCGACGTGACGCACGGTCACGTGCTGACCCTTGGCTGGCCGTAGTTCGGTGACGTGGGGTCACCAGAGGAATCCGTGGAGTACATCATGGCGTGCCGTCTCACTGGTCACACTGCCTTTGCGTTGGCCATCGCGATCGTGGGGTGGCCGTCCCTCGGGGTCGCGCAAACACAGGTCGTGTTGCCGTCGCCCCTTCGACTCGTCGACGTCGTGCGCATCGCCGGCGAACGGCGGGCGGAGATTGACGCCGCGCGGGCGAGGACTCGGGCCGCGGAGCAGCGGCCGGCCATCGTCTCGGCGCTCCAGGATCCAATGGTGTCGCCGTCCTTGGACCACCTGCCCTTCATGTGGGGCGGGGCCGACGTCAGCGTCACGCTCGAACAGCAGATCCCCCTCTCGGGCATCCGCGGCCATCGGCGCGCCTCCGCGTTGGCGGACGTCGACCGACTGCGTGCCGAGGCTGGCCGGGCCGGTCTGGACGTCGGACTGCAGGCCGCGACCGCGTTCCTGATGCTCCAGGAGCGGCAACGGACGCAGGCGCTGCTCTCGGAGCAGGTCGCGTTCGCACGCGGCGTCGTCGCGGCGGCGAATGCGCGGTATGCCTCCGGCACGGCGCCGCAATCCGATGTGTTGCGTGCCGAAGTGGAAGTCGCCCGTCTCGAGGCGCAGGCCCGTTCCCTTTTGAGCGAGGTGCGCGGCGCCGAAAGCATGCTGGCCACAAGCCTTGGCCTCGACGCCGACACGCCCCTGCCGCCGCTGCAGGCGGTCGTCGTGCCGCAGCCGCCACCCCCCTGGCCGGCCCTTCGTGCTGCGCTCATCGAGCGCCCGGAACTCACGGCCGTCCGTGCGGAGATCACACGGGCCGAGGCCGACGTGCAGGTCATGCGGGACATGTATCGCCCGATGGCGACGATTCGCACCGGCCCCTCCTACACGATGACCGACGGCAAGGGCTGGATGGCCATGGTCGGGCTCAGCCTCCCGATCTGGCGCGGCAAGCTGCGGGCGGGCGTGGCAGAGGCCCAAGCCATGCGCGCCATGTCTGACGCTGAGCTGCGGGCGATGACGCGCATGTTCGAGGGCGAGGCCGCGACCGCGACGAGTCAAGTCCAGGCATGGCGTGACCGACAGGACGCCTTGAATACGAACGTCCTGCCACGCGCGCGGATGGCGATTGGCCCCGCCATCGCCGGGTACACCACAGGTCAGCTGCCGTTGGTCAGCGTCATCGAGGCCGTGCAGGCCCTCTGGATCGTGCAAGCGGACGTGATTGTGGCCGACGTCGAGCTCGGCCTGGCCTGGGTGCGGTTAGGCCGCGCCATCGGTTCGTACGAGGAGGTACTGCGATGACCCGTCGCTCTGGTGTTCGTGGGGCCCTGGCCCCGGTCGTGGCGTCGATCGTCACCGCGGCCGTCCTCGTGGGCGCGCTGTGGGTGCAGCGCCAGCGCCACGGCTGGCCATTCTCGAGTGCGCCCCAGCAGGCCCTGGCGGCTCCGACGTCTGCGGCAGCCGCTGGGGACATGGCCGGCATGGACATGAGTGGTGAGATTGCCGAGAACCCACCGTCCCGCGTGGCCATCGAGGTCGCGCCCGAGACGCTGCAGACACTGGGCATGCAGACTCAAGAGGTCAGGCGCGAGGCACTCACCGACACGATTCAGGCCGTCGCGACCGTGGCGCCCGATGAGTCCCGCATTTCGCACGTGCATACCCGCGTGGCCGGATGGGTCGAACAACTGGACGTCAACACCACGGGTGAATCCGTGCGCGCCGGACAACCCCTGGCGCGTGTGTTCTCGCAGGAGTTGCTGTCGTCGCAGACCGAATATCTGGCCGCGCGGCAGGCCGTAGTCGCTTCGGGCATTTCGAGCGCCGTCATCGCGAGCGGCCGTACTCGTCTGAGTGTGCTGGGCATGGCACCCGAAGAGATTGCGGCGATCGAGGCGTCGGGCGAGCCGAAGCGCCTCATCACGGTCGTAGCCCCCCGAAGCGGCGTCGTGATCACGCGTGGCGTTACCGTGGGCACGGCCATCGACCCGTCGACGCCCTTGCTGACCATCGCGGATCTGTCGTCCGTGTGGGTTCTGGCCGAGGTGCCGGAGGCCAGCATCCCATCGGTGCGGTCCGGCACGAACGCAACGCTCGACTTTCCCGCATCCGGCCGCCCGCCGTTCATCTCTCGCGTGAGTTTCCTCTATCCGACACTTACCGATCGGACCCGCACACTGCGCGTGCGGTTCAGTGTCGCCAACACGCGGGGCACGCTACGCCCGGGCTTGTATGGCACGGCGGCCTTCACAGTGGCCGGAACCCCGGCGATCACCGTGCCGCGAGATGCCGTCGTGGACACGGGACGTCAGCAGCACGTCTTCGTCGCGGTTGGAGACCGTTTCGAGCCTCGCCCCGTGACGCTGGGCCTCCAACTGGCGGACCGTGTCGAGGTGCGGACCGGCCTGAACGACGGCGACCGCGTCGTGACGGCCGGCGTGTTCCTGCTCGATTCGGAGAGCCGGCTGCGAGCCACGGGTGGCATGGGTGGGCATGCCCACGGCAGTACGCCGGCGCGGGAGGCGACGCCTGCCACGCCGCCGAGCGTCGACCCGCATGCCGGGCACAAGGAGTAGCCGCCATGGTCGAACGTCTCATCGAGCTGTCGGCTAAGCACAAGTGGGTCGTCTTCGGCGTCGTGCTCGTGCTGGCCCTGTGGGCGGCCGACTCCGTCCGCAAGACGCCGCTCGATGCGCTGCCCGACATCTCCGATCCGCAGGTGATTGTGTACACCGAGTGGATGGGGCGAAGTCCGGACCTGGTCGAGGACCAGATCACTTATCCGCTGGTGCGCACGCTGCAGAGCACGCCTGGTGTCGTGACGGTGCGCGGATACTCGATGTTCGGCATGAGCTTCACCTACGCCCTGTTTGGTGAAGGCGCCGACATCTACTGGGCCCGCACACGCGTGTTGGAGCAGCTCGGGCGAGTCCAGCAGTCGCTGCCGCCCGGCGTGACGCCGACCCTGGGGCCCGACGCCAGCGGCGTCGGGTGGATCTATCAGTACGCCCTGAAGGACACGACGGGCCGTCTGGATCTCGCCGAGCTTCGGACCTTGCAGGACTTCACGATTCGGCCGGCGTTGCAGGCGGTCGGCGGCGTGGCGGAAGTGGCGTCCCTCGGGGGGTTCCAGCGCCAGTACCAGATCGTCGTCGACCCCGACAAGCTCGTCGGGTTCGGCGTGACGCTCAGCGACATCACCCGCTCGGTGCGCGACGCCAACGCTGAAGTCGGCGCCCGTGTCCTCGAACTGGCTGGCCGGGAGTACGTCTTGCGGGGCCGCGGCTACGTCAAAGAGCTGGCCGACCTCGAAAGCAGCGTGGTCGCGGTCGGCCGGGGTGGAACTCCGGTCCGCCTTCGCGACGTCGCACGCGTGCACTACGGTCCCGATATCCGCCGCGGAGCCGCCGATCTGAACGGCACCGGGGAGACGGTGGGCGGGATCGTGGTCATGCGGATCGGCTCGAACGCGCTCGATGTGATCCGCGCCCTTCAGGCGCAGATCGCCACGCTCCGGCTGCCCGACGGCGTCCGCCTGATTCCCACCTACGACCGATCGGAGCTCATCGTCGGGTCGGTGAACACGCTGACCAACACGCTGATGCAGCAGGCGGTCATCGTCACGATCATCTGCCTGGTCTTCCTGTTCCACCTCCGCTCCGCCCTGATCGTGATGATTGTCCTGCCGATGTCGGTGCTGATGTCGTTCATCGCCATCCGCTTCCTCGGCCTGACGTCCAACATCATGTCGCTCGGCGGCATCGCCATCGCGGTCGGCGAACTGGCGGACGCGGTGATCGTGCTCATCGAGAACGCCCACGTACGCCTCGCCGCGGCGCCCGCGGGCAGCGACCGCAAGCGCGTCATCGTGGACGCGTGCAAAGAAGTAGGCCGGCCGATCTTCTTCTCGCTGCTGCTCATCACCATCAGCTTCCTGCCGATCTTTACCCTGGCCGGACAAGCGGGGCGGCTCTTCATGCCGCTCGCCTACACCAAGACGTTCGCGATGTTCGCGGCGGCGATCCTGTCGATCACGCTGGCGCCGCCGCTGATGGTACTGCTGCTGCGGGGCCGGTTCCGCACCGAGGCGACCAACCCGGTCAGCCGCCTGCTGAGCGCGGTCTATCGACCGGTGGCGACGCTCGTCGTGCGGGCGCGTGTGGTGGTGGTACTGGCCGCAGTGGCGCTGATGGTGGCCACCGTACCGGTGTTCCAGCGGCTGGGCTCCGAGTTCATGCCGCCGCTCGACGAGGGATCACTGCTCGTCATGCCGACGACCTTCCCCGGCATCGCGATCGAAGAGGCGCGCCGGGCGCTGGTCGCGCAGGACCAGATCATCATGCGGTTCCCGGAAGTGCAGTCGGTGCACGGGAAAGCGGGCCGAGCCGAGACGGCCACCGATCCAGCCCAGCTCGACATGATCGAGTCGGTGGTCATGCTGAAGCCACGAGGGCAGTGGCCGACCAGCTACACCCCCCGCTGGCACAGCGACTACGCACCAGACTGGCTCAAGCAGGCATTCCTCCGCCGCATCTGGCCTGAGCAGGAGCCCCGCACGCTGGCGCAGCTGTCTCGCGACCTCGATAGTGCGCTGCGGATGCCCGGCTACCAGATGGCGATCTCGCCGCCGATCCGGACCCGCATCGACATGCTGACCACTGGGGTCCGCACGCCCGTGGGCGTGAAGGTGTTCGGCGAGAACCTGGACGAGATCGAGCGCATCAGCGTCCACCTGGAGGGCCTGCTGCGTCAGGTCGCGGGCACGCCGAGCACGTTCGCCGAGCGCCAGACGGGGCGTGAGTACGTCGATATCGTGCCTGACCGGGCCGCCATCGCTCGCTACGGGCTCACCGTGCGCGATGTGCAGGACGTGGTGGAGGCGGCCATCGGGGGTATGCCCGTGTCGACCGCGATCGCCGGCCGCGCGCGCTTCTCGATCAACCTCCGCGTCGCCGCGGATCAGCGGTCCGACCCGGAAGCGGTGCGGGCGCTGCTCGTGCAGGTGCCGTCTACTGGCGCTCTCGCTGACGTGTCTGGCACCAACACCGGGGCAGGGGCCAGCGGGGCGGGCGCCGGACTGGTGGGCCTGACGGCGGCCAGTGGCGGCGGCATGGGCGGGATGGGCGGCGGCGCGCGGCCGCCCATGGCTCCTGGCGGCATGGCGTCGGGCGTATCGCAGCCCTTGATGGGCGGCACTGCGACGTCGGACCCCGACTTCCTCGAGCAGTGGCGCCAACCCGCCGCGTCCGTCCCGCTCGGACAGCTCGCCGACGTGCGTGTGACGACGGGGCCGCCGATGATCAAGGACGAGAACGGCGTGCTCGTCGGCTACGTCTTCGCCGACATCGACCAGACCCAGCGCGATCTCGGCGGTTGGGTCGACGATGCGAAGGCCGTCGTCGCGGCGCAGCTGACGCTGCCGGCCGGCTACCAGCTGCAGTGGACCGGCCAGTACGAGTTCCTGGCGGAGATGGAAGCCCGTCTCCGCTATGTCATCCCGCTGACGCTTATCCTGGTGGTCATCCTGCTTTGCCTCTCGATGCAGGGGTGGCCGCAGACCTTCCTCGTGCTGTCCAGCCTGCCCTTCGCCGTCGCCGGCAGTGTCTGGCTGCTTTCGTACATGCACTACAACCTGTCCACCGCGGTCTGGGTGGGCCTCATCGCCGTCGCCGGTGTCGCAGCGGAGACTGGCATCGTCATGGTGGTGTATCTCGATGAGGCGTTCGCGCGGCACATGCGGGAGGGGCGTATCCGCATACCGGCCGACGTGGACGCGGCCGTCATCGAAGGCGCGTCGGCACGTGTCCGACCGCTGCTCATGACGGTCGCGACGACGGTGCTCGGGTTGCTGCCCCTGCTCTGGGAATCGGGCGTTGGCGCCGATGTCTCAGCTCGGACGGCCGCCCCGGTGGTTGGTGGCCTCTGGTCGTGCATGGTGCTCACCCTGCTCGTGCTGCCGGCCGGATACACGATGTGGCGCCGAGGGCAGGTCCGCCGGGCGATGCCAGCCGCGCCGTTGGCCGCAACCGCGCCGATGGATGAGGAGGTGTCGTCATGACGCGGCTGCAGATCGCTGACCTGACGTCTGGCGTAGGTGCGGTGGTGCTGGGACTGGGGCTCGGGGCGCTCTGGTCTGAGTGGCTGAAGCCCGCGGCTGGGCTCATTCCGGCCGTCGGCCTGGTGATGCACGGCTTCGGCATGTGGGACAAGCACCGCCGCGAACCGGACGCGACCACCCGAGACAGCCGGTGGACGTTGGCGATGTATTGGGGCTGCTGGCTGCTCTTGGCCGGAGTCGTGGGGCTTCTGGTGTTTCGCATCGCCTGAGGGAGCACGAACATGCCTTCGATGACTGCACCGAAGGCCCGCGTCCTCCGCGACGGCGGCAGCGTCATGGTGGCGGCAACCCCCCAGAAGACGACATGCTCCAGCGCCCGCCGCGGCATCCCGACGAGCCGATGCTGGGACCGGAGCAATGGGTTTTCATCGTGAGCACGGGCGTGTTGCAGGCCGTGGCCACGCTGAGCGTCTTCGCCTGGCCGCTCAACGGTCGAGACCTCGTGGAGGCGCGTAACCTCGCCCTCTCCGTGCTCGTCTTCGGTGAGCTGTTCCGAGCCTTTGCCGCACGCAGTACGACTCGCCTTTTTGGGGAAGTAGGCGCGTTCACCAATGTGCGGCTGAGGGAATCAGGTCGGCTGGTATGTCGCAAAGCGGCACGAAGGCCTCGGGCCATTCCTCGATGGGGGCAAGCAAAGGAGCCCACCGGATCGAGCCGAGCGGGCCGCGGCGGTAACGCGCCTGAGGTGTCGCCCTGCCCGAAAGACCGGCAGGGACCGCTGATCACCACCTGCTGGCGGCGTCTGCCGTTAGACCGGCGGCACGCCGCCGAAGATCAGAAAGGCCAGCAGCAGCGTCCAGAGCAGGTTGAAGGCCTGGGCCAGCAGGAAGGCAGTGAGTGGACGCCCTTCGCCGAACGACAGCAGATCGGTGAGCCGCGTTTCGAGGCCAATTGAGACGAACGCCAGCGCGAACCACAGGGTGCGCACCGACCCGATGGCCGCCTTCGTCGCGTTCACGGAGGACGCCGGGAGCACGAACGAGAAGAGGAGGGACGCCACGAGGAAGCCGAGCACGAACTTGGGAAAGCGCTCCCAGATGACGGCGCCCGACATTGCGCCAGTTCCGGTGCTGCCCCCGGCACGCATCGTCCACCACGCAGAGATCACGAGGGCGGCAACACCGATGAGCACGTTCTGCGACAGTTTCACGATGGTGGCGATCTTCACCGTTGCCTCGCTCACGAGCGCGCCGGCCGCAACGACCGAGCCCGTCGTATCGAGCGTGCCGCCCATCCACGCCCCGGCGACAACGTCGGGGATGCCGGTCAGCTTCACGATCCATGGCAGCAGCACGATCATCGGCAGCGCGACGATCAAGACGACCGAGGTGACGTAGCTCAGCTTCCGACGGTCGCCCTGGATGGCGCCGCAGGCCGCGATGGCCGCCGAGACACCGCAGATCGACACGGCCGAGGCGAGCATCACCGCCAGTTCGTCATCGACCCTCAATCGGCGTGCCAGCCAGAATGCCACGTACCACACGACGATCACGACGCCGAGTCCCTGCAGCAGGCCGAGGAAGCCGGCTTGCAGCACCTCCGCGAAGAGCACCGTGGCGCCCATCACCACGAGGCCGGTCTTGATGAAGTACTCGGTGCGCGCCGCCGCGCTCAGCCACGCCGGTGTGCCCACTGTGTGTCCGACCAGCAGGCCCGAGATCAGCGCGAAGACCACGTACTCGAGCCCCCACGCCGCCATGGCGCTGTTGGCCGCGAGCACCATCGACAGCCACGCGAGGCCGAACACCACGGCGAAGCCGGCCGTGTAGCGGGCCACCGAGCCGCGCTGCATCGCCACACCGGCGGCCGAGAGCGCCCACGCCGCGGCGCCCACGAGTGTCCAGGTGCCTATCGTGGACGGCACGAACGGCGCGCTCCAGGCGATGCCGCCGCCCCAGCGCAAAGATGGCAGCGCCGGCGGCGCCACCACGGCGATCAGCGCCAGCGTCGTCGCGCCCAGCCAGACCGCCAGCCAGTCTTCACGTGCCCACCATGCCGGATCCGCCGTTGGCGTCATCGTCAGCTCTCCTCGTCGGGCCGTCAGGAATGGAGGTGCGGGAGGGGATCGAACCCTCGCATAGCGGATTTGCAGTCCGCCGCGTTGCCACTTCGCCACCGCACCATGTGTCGCCGGCTATCGCACGGCGATTCGCCACACCGCCGACGCCCTGGCCGGCGGGAAACACGTGCGGTCATCGCACGCCTGATACCGGAGCACCACCGGCACCTCGATCGACACCGCAGCCACGGACGCGTCGACCGTCGCGTCGACCTCGACGTCGAACACCGGGCCGAGCGCCAGCAGCGGCGTGTCGCGGCCGGCCTGGGCGAACGGTGTTGGCGTCGGGTACTTCAACCCACCCAACCTGACGCCCACCGGCGCCGTGATCGTCGCGACGGTGGGAATCAGCAAGGGGTCGTCGGGTTCGTGCGCCTGGACGTGGATGCCCTCGGGCAGCGTGACGCGCAGCACCAGCCGGGCCGTCGATCCGGCCGCGATGGTCAGCGGCGCTGGCCGGGGATCGAGTTGCGCCACCGGCCGGCGCGG
>NZ_JALHPM010000034.1:0-46456 GCF_022842525.1 Luteitalea sp. | reverse complement strand
GGCGGGGCCGCCGGCGTCGCGCCATCGAGGCCCACCGCGAGAATCACGCGCAGCCCACCGGCCGCCGGCACCTGAAACGGCGCGGACCGCACCGTCTCGCCATCCACCGTGGCCGATGCCACCAACGTCTTCCCGACGCCGAGTGCCGCGAAGATGGCACGTCCGGCCTCGTCGGTCGGGGCACTGTCGGTCACGCCCTCCCCTCCGACGGTCACCGTGGTGCCCACGACGTTGTTGCCCAGCGCCTGCCTCACCACGCGCACGGAGATCGACCCGTCGGGCAGATCCTGGCTTGGCAGCGCCATGCCGTTCATCTGCCGCAGGTCCGGCATCTGCGCGGCCGCTGGCCCCGCGAGCATCGCCACCGCGACGGCAAGCCCCCCCATCCACCGGCAGGCGGGCGTCACAGCGTGGCTCCGCACGTCTTGCAGAAGCGCGCGTCGGCGTCGTTCAGCGTCTTGCACTCGGCACACTGCTGGGCACTGACCTTCCTGGTCGCCTTCGGCTGCTTGAGGCCCGAGAGGTCCTTCGCGATGCGATCACGCAGTCCGGCCTCACCGAGGTCGATGCGCTGCATCAGGCCGACGGCGCGCTGCCGCAGCCGTCCCACCATCTCGTCGAAGTCGGCGTCGGCCACCTTGCCCATGGCCTTGTCGAACTCGAGTTCCTTGATGCTGCGGAGCACGAGGCGCTTCTCGCGCTCGAGGGCGATCAGATGACGCGTCGACCGACGGGAGTCGCCGACGATCTGCTCGGGAGACACCAGCGGCAGGAGCGTGCGATGCATCGCCACCGCCGCCACCGCCGCCGCAACGATGCCCAGGCTCAGGAGGACCAGGTGTTCGGGCCGCGTGAACCGTGGTTCACGCCACACGGCCGCCGTGGCGCCAATCAGACCGAGAACGATGAAGAACTGCCAGGCCCGGGCATGCGATTCAGTCGAGGTCACGCAATTCCTCGTCGAGCTTGTTCTGATACGGATCGGCCGCAGCCGCCGCAGGGACGACCGCGTCGTCGCTCGAGGGCCGCGTCCAGCGGACGGCCACCGTGCCGGCCGCGACGGCGCCCACGATGCCGAGGACGAACGGCAGCGCCCACGCCAGGCGATTGAACGGCGTGTCGGGGGGCTGCGTCAGGATGTCGGCCCCGCCGTGCTCCTGGACGAAGGTCGCGAGGATCGTTTCGCGGTCCTTGCCTTCCTCCACCAGCGTCCGCAGCCGCCCCAGCTGCTTCTCCTTGCCCTGGCACTGGAACATGCCGCAGGTGCCGGCCGGCAGGCGACAGCCGCAGGTGCAGAGAATCTCGTTCTCCAGTTCCCGCTCGAGCGGGAGGCGCTTGATGATCGCGCCCGTGTCCGAGAGCGGCGCCTGGGCATGCACGGCATGCGGGATGGCGACGCCACCGAGGATCAGCAGGACCAGCAGCGTGGTGGTGGTCGTCCCCGCCGTCACCCCTTCGGGGATCTTGACCGACGCCACCGCCAGCGCGCGCTCCGGCAGCAGCGCGATCAGGGTGCCCAGCGCGAGGATGCCGAAGCCGGCCCAGATCCAGTTGACGAGCGGGTTGACCACCACATGGAACGTGGCGCTCTGCTGCTCGGCGTCGAATCCGGCCAGGACGACGTACAGGTCGTAGCCGAAGGAGCGCCGGATCGCCACTTCGGTGGTCGGCTCGTCGGCACGCTTGTTGAAGAACCACTTGGCTGGCGCGAGGGTCCCCAGTTCCTTGCCATCCTGGAACGCGGTCATCTTCGCCGTCACCATCTGCTTCTGTGCGTCCTGCGTGATGGCGATGCCGTCATGCCGCACCGTGAACGCCCCCACGGTCACGGTCTGGCCCGGCTTGAGCAGCAACTGCTCTTCCTGCTTGAAACCGTCGCCGGCGAAACCGAGCGCCATCAGCACGATCCCGAGGTGCACGATGTAGCCGCCGTAGCGGCGCTGGTTGCGCGCCACGAGGCCGATGGCCGAGGTGACCAGATCCGACCCCGAGTACTGCTGCCGGACCCGCGCGCCCCGCACGAACTCCTGCAGGAGCGTTGTCGTCACGAACGCCGACATCGCGAAGCAGATGCCCGACGACCACACGCGCACGCCGAGGGCCAGCAGCGCCCCGCCGGTCACCAGGGCCGCCACTGTCGGCCACAGGAACTGGTAGCGGAGGTTGTCCACCGTCGACTTGCGCCACGCGAGCAGCGGGCCGACGCCGGTCAGCAACAGCAGCGCGAGGCCGATCGGCAGCATCCACTTGTTGAAGAACGGCGGCCCCACGGTCAGCCGCTGCCCGGTCAGGGCTTCGCTCAGCGTCGGGAACATCGTGGCAAACAACACGAAGATCGCCGAGAACAGCAGGATCCAGTTGTTGGCCAGGAACGCCGCCTCGCGCGACACCCATGAATCGAGCTCGTGCCGCGCCCGCAGCAGCGGCAGGCGGTAGATCAGCAGCCCGAAGCTCACCACCAACAGCAAGGTCATGAACACGGTGAACATCAACCCGAGTTCCTTGTCCTCGCCGAAGGCGTGCACCGACTGCACCACGCCGGACCGCGTCATGAACGTCCCGAAGATCGTCAGGAAGAACGTCACGATCACGAGGGTCATGTTCCACACGCGCAGCATGCCGCGCCGTTCCTGCACCATCACCGAGTGCAGGAACGCCGTCGCCGTGAACCACGGCAGCAGGCCGGCGTTCTCGACCGGGTCCCAGCCCCAGTAGCCGCCCCAGCCGAGTTCCTCGTAGGCCCAGATCATCCCCAGCGTCAGGCCGAGCGACAGGAACAGCCAGCTCACCATCGTCCAGCGCCGCACCGCGCGCAGCCACGAGTCGTCCAGGTACCCGGTGGCGAGCGCCGCCATGCCGAAGGCGAACGGAATCGTCATCCCCACGAAGCCGATGTACAGCGACGGCGGGTGGATGACCATGTAGACGTTCTGCAGGAGCGGATTCAGGCCCTGGCCATCGGGCGGGATGTCGGCCAGGTAGGTCTCGAACGGGTTGTTGTGCACCACCATCAGGAAGAGGAAGAACATCTCCACGATGGCGATGACCGCGACTACGTACGGAATCAGTTCGCGATGCGACTCGCGCGAGTTGCGGACGGCGATGGCGCCGAACACCGACAGCAGCAGCACCCAGAACATGATGGAGCCGTCGAGCCCGCCCCAGTAGGCGGTGAGCTTGAACAGCAGCGGCTGTGCGGCATCCGAATAGCGATCGACGTACTTGATCGCGTACGTGTCGGTGACGAAGGCGTACATGATCACGGCGGTCGCCACCGACATCAGGGCGGTGACCAGATAGAACGCCCCGATGCCGCTTTCGGTGAGCCGCGTCGATTGTCGCTTCGCGCCGGCGATGCTCGCGGTGGCCGCGTAGGCGGCGACGACGAAGCAGGTGAGAAGAAGGAACGTGCCGAGTGCGGGCATGGGTCTCGCTAGCTCGCCGACTTGGCTCCCGGCGCCACGCCGGGCGACTGGCCCGGGGCGCCGGACTTGCCGGCTTCGTACTTGGACGGGCACTTGGCCATCACGCCATTCGGCTCCACGACGAACCCGTCGGGCCCGAGGGTGCCCTTGACCACGACCTCGGATCCGTCCTTGAAGGTGTCGGGAACGATACCGTTGTAGCTCGCCTGGACCATCTGGCCATTGAAGGCGACCTCGAACCGGTAGTCGAGCGAGTCGGGCTTGCGACGGATGTCCGAGGCATGCCCGTGCAACTGGAGCCGCTTGCCATACCACTCGGCCGGCTGCCCCATCACTTCATCCACGTGCTTGTAGTACTGCGTATCCTCGCTGAGGCTGGAGTACAACATGGCGCTGAACGCCAGCCCGAGCACGAGGGTCGAGATCGCGATCTTGACAGTCTTTGATCCGGTCATGGTGTTGGGGAGGGGCGTGGGAGACGCATGTCACCCCTCTGGCGGATTATGACGCCGGTTGGACGTACTTCGCCAGATGTTTCGCCACTTGGGCGGTCGGCAGGCCGACCACGTTCGGGTACGACCCGTCGACCCGCAACACGAAGCGCGACGCCCGTCCCTGGATCCCGTACGCACCAGCCTTGCCAGCCGGCTCGCCCGAGGCCACGTACCACCCGATCTCCTCCTCGGAGAGCGCCGCGAACCACACGACGGTCCGCTCCACGAAGGACTCCTCGCCACCCACGTGCCGCAGCGTGACGCCCGTGTACACCTCGTGCGCGCGCCCCGACAGCAGACGCAGCATCCGCGCCGCGTCCACATCGTCGTCCGGCTTGTTGAGGATGACCTCATCGCAGGCGACGGTGGTGTCGGCCGCCAGAATCAGCTCGCCGGCCTGGCACGGCACCGCCCGGGCCTTCTCCTGCGCCAGTCGCCGCACCAGGGCCTCGGCCGGCTCCCCGGGGTGAGGCGTCTCGTCCACGTCGGCCGCCCGCACGTCGAAGGTGTAGCCGACGGCCTGCAGCAGCGCCGCGCGGCGGGGCGAAGACGAGGCCAGGATCAGGCGCATCGGCCGGTCACCAGCACGAAGGTCCGCCCGTGGGTGCCCAGCACCTCGCGTAGCCGGGCCTCGATGACCCGCCGATGGAGGTCCAGCTGATCGGCCACCCCGGCGCTCCGGGCCTGGACGTAGACGACGCCGCCGGCGTCGCGCACCGGGGCGCTCAGCCGCGCCATCGCGCCGCCCACCGCCAGGTGCCACGCCGCCTCGACCTTGCCCCGGCTGTGCGGCTGCGCGGCGATCAACTGCGTGACGGCGCCCGGGACGAGACTGGAAGTCGGCACCACCCCGACAGAGTAGCAGGGTGGTGTAGGCTCGACCCAGACGCCCATGCGCTTCCGCGACATCGTCATCGTCTCTGCCGTGCGTACCCCGACCGGGAAGTTCCTCGGCGGCCTCAAGGATCTGCGTGCTGCCGACCTCGGCGCCCTCGTGGTCCGCGAATCGGTGGCGCGAGCCCGCCTCGCCCCCGAGGACGTCGACGAGTGCATCCTCGGCAACGTCGTCTCGGCGGGACAGGGGCAGCATCCGGCGCGCCAGGCGGCCCTCGCCGCGGGCCTGCCGGTGGAGGTGCCGGCCCTCAACGTCAACATGGTGTGCGGGTCCGGCCTTCGCGCCGTGATGCTCGCCGCGCAGGGGATCGGCACCGGCGACCGTGACATCGTCGTCGCCGGCGGCATGGAGTCCATGAGCCAGACCCCCTACCTCCTGCCGCGCGCACGCGAGGGCTTCCGCATGGGGCATGCGCAGGTGGTGGACAGCATGATCCAGGACGGCCTGTGGTGCGCCATCGACCACTGGCACATGGGCATGACCGGCGAAGCGGTCGCGCGCAAGTACGGCGTGTCGCGCGAGGCGCAGGACGCCTATGCGGTGCGCAGTCACCACAAGGCGGCCCGGGCGCAGCGCGATGGGGCCTTCACGGCGGAGATCCTGCCGGTGACGAGCGGGCCGGTTCGCCGAGCCGGCCGTGCCGCCGATCCCATCCTCGTCGACCGCGACGAGTCGGTGCGCGAGGACACGTCGGTCGAGGCACTCGCCCGCCTCTCCCCTGCCTTCGATCCCGCCGGCACCGTGACGGCCGGCAACGCGCCTGGCGTCAACGATGGTGCCGCCGCGCTCGTGATCGCCGGAGGCGATGTCGCGCAGGCCCGGGGCCTCACCGTCCGCGCCCGCATCGTCGCGCAGGCCACGAGCGGGCTCGAGCCGCAGTGGGTGATGATGACGCCCGTCCCGGCCATTCGCACGGTCCTCGAGAAGGCGGGCTGGACGCTGGACGATGTGGATCTGTTCGAGATCAACGAGGCGTTTGCCGTCCAGGCGATTGCGGTGACGGGCGAACTGGGGATCCCGGAGTCGAAGGTCAACGTGCATGGCGGCGCCGTCGCGCTCGGGCATCCGATCGGGGCCAGCGGCGCGCGTGTGCTCGTCACGCTGCTCCACGCCCTCGAACGCTACGACCTCCGGCGGGGCGTCGCCGCGCTGTGCCTCGGCGGCGGCAACGGGGTGGCGGTGGCGATCGAGAGAACAATTCAGAATTGAGCTTCCTGCAGCGACATTCACAATGCAGCGCGGGGCCTCCACCGCCACCCACGTCGGGGTTGGGAGAGGGCGGCACCGCACATCAATTCAGAATTGAGGTTGCTGCAGCGACATTCACAATGCAGCGCGGGGCCTCCACCGCCACCCACGTCGGGGTTGGGAGAGGGCGGCACCGCACATCAATTCAGAATTGAGATTGCTGTCGCGACATTCACCCCGCACTTCATTGTGACTTGCTCATGTCCCTGAAAGCTGCCTGAATTGCCTGTGATGGTTGGCGGTGCCCGCCCCGCGCTTCATTCTGAATTCTGCATGTCACTGGATGAACCTCAATTGAGCGTGACCCCATGATCCAACTCGTCGGCGTGATCGGTTCTGGCACGATGGGCAACGGGATTGCCCAGACCTTTGCGCAGCGCGGCTTCGGGGTGCGGCTCGTGGACGTCTCGGCGGCGGCCCTCGAACGGGCGCGGACGACGATCGGCAAGAGCCTGGGCAAGTTCGTCGAGAAGGGCACGTTGAGCGCGGCGGATCGCGACGAGACGCTCGCACGGCTGTCCTTCCATGGGTCGATCGATGCCCTCGCCGATGCCGACTACGTCGTCGAGGCCATCATCGAGCAACGGGACGCCAAGCGCGCGCTGTTTGCCAGGCTCGATGCCCTGGTGCGGCCGGAGGTGGTGCTGGCCAGCAACACCTCGTCGATTTCCATCACCGACATCGGTGCGGTCACGACGCGCCCTGCGCAGGTGCTCGGCATGCACTTCATGAATCCGGTGCCGTTGATGCCGCTGGTAGAGTTGATCCGCGGGCACTCGACGTCGGACGCGTCGATGGCCCTGGCCGAGGACCTGTGCCGGCAGTTGGGCAAGACCGGCATCGCGGCCAGCGACTACCCCGGCTTCATCGCCAACCGCATCCTGATGCCAATGATCAACGAGGCGGTGTTCGCCCTGATGGAGGGCGTTGGCACGGCCGAGGCGATCGACTCGGTGATGAAGCTGGGCATGAACCACCCGATGGGGCCGCTGACGCTCGCCGACTTCATCGGCCTCGACGTGTGCGTCGCCATCCTCGACGTCCTGCACCAGGGGCTGGGCGATCCCAAGTACCGTGCGTGTCCCCTGCTCCGCCGCATGGTCGCGGCGGGCCAGCTCGGGCGCAAGTCCGGCCGCGGCTTCTACCAGTACGCGTAAGCGCGCGGACGCCTCGGCCAGGCATCGCTCTCACCGTCGGTGTCAGATCCCGACCACGTCCGCGTCCTGCTGATGTGGGAGCGTCTGTATGCGTTGGGACGGACCGCTCGCGAAGGTTGGGAGGGACCGTTCCCGGACGTTGGGCGGGACCGCTCGCCGAGCGGTCCGCCAGGTGTCACATCCGCTTGCCGGCGACGTGGGTCAGGCGCCAGTAGGCAAAGAACGCGAGCGGGCCGATCACGAGCACCTCGCGCGCCACGGCCGTCAGGTTGTGGGCCAGGAAGCCCTGCACCCAGTAGCGGCGCGAGATGGGCAGGAACAGGTGGAGATCGGACTGGTAGAACCCGGGGGTGAACGGCCAGAGGGCCATCACCCCGATGGGGGCGGTGGTGTCGTGGCCGAGCCAATCGAGCAGGATGTGTGAGGCGTACGCCAACGCGGCGGCCAGCGCCCACCGCCATCCGCCGGTCACGACCCGCGCCACGGCCAGCACGATGAGAACCGCGCCGACGCTGTGCGTGTACATCGAGTGGACGCCGAAGAGCAGGTCGATGTCGGGCAGGGCGCCGAGCGCCGCGAACGGCAGCAGAGCCAGCAACGCCGTGTCGATGGGACGACGGGCGGCGGGGGGATCGAGGGCACGAACGAGGGCGCGGGGACCGGCAGCGAGCACGCCGACGGCGAGTCCGGCCAGCGCGTGCCCCAGGGGGCTGGGCATCGGGCGACAGTAGCAATCCTGCAGAGGGCGGGCAACCTGAGGTGCGCAATTCCTGCATCACTGGCCCTGAGAGGCGAAAGCCACTGACGTCAGTAAGCTCCTGCGAATGAGACACTTAAGAGATCACGCGTGCAACACTTTCGCTTGACAGGGCATTGGCACGTCCTTAGAATGCACGTGTCTGACAGCGGAGTGCCTCCCGGAGCCGGTGAGGCGTAGCCTGTCAGCAGTTTCCCGACCGCAAGGAGTGCGAGTGATGGCAGTTGATGATCTGAAGGAACGTGTCCGCGCCATCGAGATGGCCGTCGGCCAGATCGAGAAGCAGTTCGGCAAGGGCTCCATCATGCGGTTGGGCCAGAAGGACGCCGTGGCGATCCCGAGCATCTCGACGGGCTCGATCAGCCTCGACTTCGCTCTGGGCGTCGGCGGCGTGCCGCGCGGCCGGGTGATCGAGGTGTTCGGCCCCGAGTCGTCGGGCAAGACCACGCTGGCACTGCAGGTGATCGCGCAGGCCCAGAAGGTCGGCGGCATGGCGGCGTTCGTCGACGCCGAACATGCGCTCGACGCCTCCTACGCGCAGAAGCTCGGGGTCAACCTCGAGGACCTGCTGGTGTCGCAGCCCGACAACGGCGAGCAGGCCCTCGAGATCGTCGAGGTGCTGGTGCGCTCCGGCAGCGTCGACGTGATCGTTGTCGACTCGGTGGCCGCGCTGGTGCCGCGGGCCGAGATCGAGGGCGAGATGGGCGACCAGCAGATGGGCCTGCAGGCGCGCCTGATGTCGCAGGCGCTGCGCAAGCTCACCGGCGCGGTGTCCAAGAGCAAGACCTGCCTGATCTTCATCAACCAGCTGCGCGAGAAGATCGGCGTGATGTTCGGCAACCCGGAGACGACGACCGGCGGGCGCGCCCTCAAGTTCTACTCGTCGGTGCGCATCGACATCCGCCGCATCGGCGCCATCAAGGACGGCGATCAGGTCACGGGCGGCCGCACGCGGGTCAAGGTGGTCAAGAACAAGGTGGCGCCGCCGTTCCGCGAGGCGGAGTTCGACGTCATGTACGGCGAGGGCATCTCGAAGGAAGGCGATCTGCTCGACCTGGCGGTGGAGCGCAAGATCGTCGACAAGAGCGGCACCTGGTTCTCGTACAGCGGCGATCGTCTCGGCCAGGGCCGCGAGAACGTCAAGCAGTTCCTGAAGGACAACCCGGCAACGTACCAGGCCATCGACGAGCGCCTGCGCAAGGAACTCGGCCTCGCCCCGGCGACGCCCGCCGAGCCGGTCGCCGGCTGACGACGTTGGTAGGGTCGGCGTTCGTGCGTGGCACTCGCCACGTGCGAACGCTGGCCAGCCTCCCCTGCCTCACACAGCTCGAGGAGTTGGTCGGCGCGACACGCGCCGGCCCTACCATCACCGCATTGGCTGTGGTATGCTTCGCGGGTTGTCCCGCTGCCGTGCCGAGGTAGCTCAGTTGGTAGAGCATACGACTGAAAATCGTAGTGTCGCCAGTTCGATTCTGGCCCTCGGCACCATCTCCCTCGCTCCACCCCCACCACCGCACTGATTTCTCGCAGAATTGCTTGCAATTCTCGTGATCCGGGTCTATCACAGTCTCAGGATGTCCGCCGCAATCCGGCCGTCCTGACAGTCGTTTCGGCAGTTGCCGCGCCGACTGTCGCCCGTTTTCGGGAAACGACTGTCATGCCCCTCACGGATGCGCAGATTCGGCGAACGAAGGCGACCGTCAAGCCGGTGCGGTTGTACGACGGCGACGGCATGTACCTCGTCACTCAACCGCAGGGCGGCCGGTCCTGGCGCTTCGACTACCGCTTCCAGGGCGCCCGCAAGGGCATCAGCCTCGGCACGTACCCCGAGGTATCGCTCGCGGTGGCCAGGGAGCGGCGCGCGGAGGCTCGACGCCTCGTCGCCGAGGGTCTCGACCCGTCTCTGGTCCGCCAGGCCGCCAAGCGCGGGCCGGCCGAAGGCCATACGTTCGACGCCGTGGCCGCAGAGTGGCTGGCCAAGCAGGCCACCAAGTGGGCCGCGTCCACGACCGAGAAGGCCACCTACCACCTCTCGCTTCCCTCCCCCTGGATCGGCCGTCGGCCGATCGCCAGCATCGAGCCTCCCGAACTGCTCGACGTCCTCCGGGACATCGAAAGCCGTGGGCACATCGAGACGGCGCACAACGTCAAGCAGCGCGTCGGCCAGGTGTTCAGATACGCGATCGCCACAGGCCGGGCGACGCGCGACCCGAGCGCCGACCTCCGCGGAGCACTTACGCCCATTTCGAGGCAGCACCGGGCGGCCCTGACCGCGCCCGACGACATCCGAACCCTGCTGCGGGCGATTGCCGGCTACCACGGGTCTCGCGTGGTCCACGCCGCTCTGCAGATGCTGCCGCTGGTCTTCGTACGGCCGGGCGAACTCCGACTGGCGCGCTGGTCCGAGTTCACACTCGACGAGGACAGCGGCCTCTGGCGCATCCCAGCAGAGCGGATGAAGCACCGGGAGCCTCATCTCGTCCCGCTCAGTCGTCAGGTTGTCCGGCTGCTCAAGGACCTCCAGCGCTTCACGGGACCGCGCGAGGGGGAGCGGCCGGAGGATACGCTCGTGTTCCCCTCGCGGGTCGGTCGCCGCATCCCCATCAGCGAGAACACGCTGAATGGCGCGCTGCGCCGCCTCGGCTTCGGCTCGCGCGACATGAGTGCGCACGGGTTCCGCACCCTCGCGAGCACGCGGCTGCACGAGCTAGGCTGGAACACAGCCGTCATCGAGCGGCAGCTCGCCCACCGCGACCCGAACACCGTCCGCGCCGTCTACAACCGGGCGCAGCACCTCGAGGAGCGCCGCACGATGATGCAGGCGTGGGCCGATCACTTGCGGGAACTTGAAGCCGGGGGCCGCTCGGGCTAGAACGCCCGGACGCCAGCGTCACTGGGCACTCGCAGCGACACTGAGGCGCTCGAGCAGCGATGCCGTGGAAGCTCCATTCATCTCCCGAGCCAGGGGGCCGTTACCGAAGCTCCGAATACGGCCGTCTGGCTGCACCTCGAACACCGTCTCGTAGTACCAGAGAGGACGCCACCCCTCGAGTTGCGACACCCACTTCAGGGCCACGACGTACTTCTGCCCGGGGTTGAGGGGTTCTGAGCCTTGGACAATGACGTGTTGCACGTAGGTCCCGCGATCGATCTTGCCTCCAGGCATGACAACGAGGATGCGACTGCCGGTCACCACACCTCTGTGGTCTCCTCCCGCGATGACGCGCGTGATCGACGCCGAGTACGCCGTGACGACCGACTTGTAGCTGCCGTAGTAGTGCGTGACCTCGCCACCCGCGGCAGAGACCGGCTCGACTTCCGCTACCAGGTCAGACGAGCGGACGAGCTCGTGCCACGTGTTCTCGACGGCGGGACGAATGTACTCACGCTCGACCCTGATCGGCTTGGGGACAGATGCGCCTTGGTTGAGCGGCGTCGCAGCCACCGAGAGCAGTGCCGAGATGAAGCTGACGACAAGCGTGTTCATTGCTCACCTTCCTCGTGACATCGGGGTCAGCGGTCGTTCGCTCGGCGCACATGGAGAGTAATCCAACGAGATGCTCTGTCCCCACTCATCGGCTGGCTGGGTTTCGATGTTGCCGTCTCGACTCGCCCCCTCGGACGTCAACGGGCCTAGCGGAACGCGCGCGCGCATCCCGTGCCGACGCGATGCGGCCTTCGACCCAAGCGTGTACTTCGGACTGCACCCAACGCACGCAGTTGCTCCCCAGCGGAATCGGCGGTGGGAAGAGCCCGTGCTGCACCAGGTGGTACACGTGCGCCCGGCTGAGGCCCACCACCGCCAGCACATCGCGCAACCGGAGCAGGCGCTCAACGCATGACGGAGTCGAAACGGTCAGTGGGACACCGTCGGCGAAGTCACCTGCGGCAGCGGTGGTTCTCCGTGTCGCATGCGCCCTGCTCCCCGTTCTCGGTGGCGATGGGACTGCGGTACGAGACGAAGTGATCGAGCTCGGCATGTCTGCCTCCGAGCTGCCCGCCAATGAGCGGAACGTTGTGGTCGGAATCGTCACGCCCGCTGCGGAACTGAAGCAGTGGGCGACGCTGACGCGGGCGTTGCACCGGCGCCTGCACCCGTCGGTCGACGGGCGAATGTCCGCGCGTCCGGGAGGCGCGGCTGAATAGTAGAACTCGTGGAACGGAGACATTCTTACTGGCTCGCCGTGTCGAGCAGCGATCCCTGCCCTGCCGCACTCGACGACTTCCCCGGGCAAGCACGCACGTGACACGACGTGGCTCGCGTGAGGGGCTCGTCAAGGCCGTAGCCCCGCGGGACCGCGGGGGCGACGCCGGGCGTCGCGCCTTGACGAGGCGGAACCGAGCCGCATGCTCTCGAGCGTGCTGGCCCGCTCCATCGGCTGGTCGCCGATCTGGCGCTCGAGGCTCAGGACATCTTCGTCCCGGACGACATCGACGTCTTCGTGCTGCAGCGACTGGGTGTCACGGAGGGGCGTGAACGACCCCGCCCGGGCGGGGTGTGGGGCAACCAGCGAGGCGAAAAGAGGGGGTCGTTCACGCCCCGACATCTCCTCTGCGTCCGTCGCTGTGGGCGCCACGGCGGCACAGAGCGCCGCCTCACTCGCGCCACCGGTGCGATGCAAGCCGCATCAGCGCAGGCGTTTACGCCAAGGGCTCTCGCTGACCAGGATGAAGAGACACACCTGCTGACCCGCGGTCATCGGTCGCCCGCTGTAGACGCGCGCTCCCCCGGCCATCTTCTATGCTGTCTTCTACTTGCGTCGGTGTCGCGGTGTGCTCGGCCCGTTGCTGAAGCCGGTCGTCCGGGCGCGCCGAACCCCACCGAAAACAGGTCGGGTGATCGGCGCCGCCGCTCGTCGGTGATGCGCTCCAGCCTTCTGCCCGCACCGGGCCAACACGGCTGGCTGCACGGTTCTCGCCGATAGACCCGGGGGAGCCGAGAGGCCCCAGCACCGGTAGCTCCCCCGGTGGCTCCCCTCTCGACTCCGCAGGTACTCATTCCCACGCCCGCTGGCGCGCCTCCGACCGGCTCCTTTTCGTCCTCACTGGGCGAGTCTCATTGAAGACGACGCTCGCCCCTCACGGCCTCACATCGAATCGCGCCTCGAGGGTCACGCCGTCGACCTGAGCGGTCACGACGTAGGCGCCCAGCTGCTCCGGAGCAGGCAACGTCGCGGTCAGTGTCCACCGATCCTTGCCCATCGGTTGCAGGGCAGGAAGAATGAGGCTCGAGTCCGCGTCGCCCACTCGCTGAAGTGACAACGAGGTCTCGGCAGGCTCACGCGGACAAGTGACGTCGACACGTACGACCAGTTGGGTGCCAGGCGCCACGGGGCCCAGCAACGGAGCGACCTGCGGCTCGGCGTGCAGCACGGCGAGCCTCGCCGACGCCAACGAGCCCACCGGCCGCGACGCACCGTCGAGCGGGTGGATGACCGTCCCGAGGGCTCCGGCATGATCGCGTGCGCCGATGCGCAGCTGATATCGCCCGGGCGGGAGGTCAAGTTGCGTGGTCACCACTCGCGAGGCGACCGCCGCCATGTCGAGAGTCGCCTGCCTCGACGTCACGACTCGGCCCTGGTCATCGGCGATCAGCCACCCCAGGTTCGTCGCGCCGCGCGCGCCGTGCACGTGCGTCGACACCACATGCCGTATTTGTTCGCCCAGCCCCGTCTCGAACAGGGCCACAGACGCCACTCGAAGCTGGATGCTCGACGCCGGAATCGCCTGCTGCAGTGCGTCTGTCAGCGTGGTCGAGGCACTGGTTGCGCGGGGGACGAGGACCTGTCGATGCCGCCCGGTTCGCGCGCCACTCCGCCGGACATTCACGCGCACGTGCCCTTGCCGTTGGCGATCGGGCACGGGCCCTTCGATGCCGAGCCTGTAGACGACCGCTGAGTCCTGCAGAACCTGCGCGAGGGCTCCGGCGTGGTCCGGCAGCAAGGTGCCGCCGGTGCCCGCCGCCAGGGACTGCACAGGCTGCTGCACCAGCGCTCTGTCGCCGCCGGCCGCCAAAGACGCGCCAATCTGGGTGTCGGCAGAGACTGTGTTCCGCCGAGTCGTCAGCATGACGTGGATGGTGACGTCGGCCGCCGCCGCGGCACGCGACAGTTCGTTAACCCGCGACGCCGCCTCGCGCGGGTCCAGGGCCCACCCGTCGGTCACCAACACGATGTCCTTGCGGCCAGGCCAGTAACGAAGTTCTGCCATCGTCGACGCCAGGCGCGCCAGCACCACCTCCGCGCGCGACCTGAGCAGGTTGACGCGTGTCTGGAGCCCCGTCTCCAACTCCTGCGCGCACCTGGCACGTTGACCGGTCTCCGCGCAGACGCGAGCCTCCACCTCTCGCAAGCGCTGCTGGTCTCCGTCGACAATGCGCCAAGCATCGCTCAGTGACACGTCGAACTGACGGCCAGCTGGCAGGGGTTGAGACACCCCCAACTGCAGCTCACGGACGAGCGCGTCGCGAAACTGACGACGATCGACCTGAGGTCGGAGGCGGCCGCCCCCATCAGACAAGCTCGCCAGGCCGACGCGTGTGTCCGGGCCGACAGCGTCGACTTCCTTGACGAGGAGAGAGACGCTGCGTTGCGCCTCGGAGGCATCTGCGGACAGGTCGGTGACGATCACGACCACCCGCTCCTCCGGGCCCTCATTGGACGACACCGCGTCGTCTGCCTTCGCTGCCACCGCCTTGGTCTCGACGACTTCGGCACTGATCACACGTTGTCGCCCACCGCCGATCTCCACCACGAAGTCCTCGGGCAGGAGGTCCCGGATCGGGACACCGCGCGCGTCCGTCACTGGCACGTCCAGCAGCAGCACCTCGGTTCGGGCGACGAACGTCGGCGCTTGCGCCTGCGCGGCCGCCTCCACGCTGGCCAACACGGGAAGTGCCAGGCACGCGACGATCTCCCGCAGCGCCATCAACGCTTTACCTCACCCACCGACTCCTGTAACTGCACCTCGTACCGGCGGAACTCCGAGTACGTCGCCAGGGCCTCGATGTAAGCGTTGTAGACACCACGGCCGCCCTGCACGGACGGGTCGGTGAGTGGCCCCGCCGTGCGATACCACTCCCACATCCGTACCGGCACCCGCGAGGTCAGGCTGGGGTGCGTATCGTAGGTGACCTCGATCCGCGCAGCCACACCTTCGGCCTCTGGCTCGATGACCGCCCTCAACAGTTCGCCGGTGACGACGTCGATCAGGAGCCGACCGCGGAGTCGCACGTCCCGCCCGAGAGTCGACCGCACCAGAGTCGGGCTCGCGCGCTCCTCGAAGCGGACCTCCTGGGCCGTGTCGGTGCCAGCGGTAGGCTCTCGCACCGTCACACGGAAGCGGTCGCGATGCTGAGGGTGGACGACGACCAGTGGAAATGTCGGGACATTGAACGTGCGGGTAATGTCGCCGAGGTTGAATCTGGCGCTCTCCTGGGTGACTCGGCGCATCCGCTCCCGCGCGCCTGCCTCGGGCGACAGGAAGAGCGTCGCCAGCCGCTCGGCACGATCGGTCACCTCACGGCCATCGACCGTCAGCACGTCTCGATGCAGTTCCCACGGGCCAGCGGCATCGAAGACGAGCAGCAGGTCCGCCGTCAGGGTGCGGGCCACGACGGCACGCACCCGCGAAGGCTCCCGCGGCGGCACGCCCGCCCACGGCTGGAACTTCTGGACGTACGTCTCGCGCGCGACGACGCCCCGCCATGCCTCTCCTGCCCGAAGAGCCGCAGCGGCTGCCCGCTCGAGCAGAGCGGACTGCCCCTGGCCCCGGGCAGCGCCAGCCGTGAACACGGTGAACAGCACGAGAACCGAAACAAGCGACCTCGTCATGCCGTCAATCACCTCGCTGACTCCATCCGCTCAGGCCTGACCAAGCGTTCCGATCCATCGCAGGTTTGTCCCGCTCGCCGTGGAGCACACGCCACACGTCGACATGGTTCCCGCCGTCCACGGATGTCGCGGAACAGGTGCCACGCGCAGGCCAGGCGGGTTCGCTCGACAGCATAGCGCGGCTGCAGAGGCCCCGCCCGGGGCCGTCCCATTGCCGAGAAACGACGCAGGTGCCAGGAAGCGCAAGGTCCGCCCGAGTCGCTCTCCACAGCCCTCGATGACTCGTCGTTTCGCCGAGCCGCGGCAGAGCCCCCTACGACGCGAAGCCGCGTGGCCAGCCAGGCTCCTGTGTATACAATCTGCAGATGGGGATCGAATACGACCCCGAGAAGAACGCCGCGAACATCGCCACTCGCGGCCTGTCGTTCGAACTCGTTGCCGAGTTCGACTGGCAGGGCGGGCTGGTGCTCGAGGACACGCGCCGGCAGTACGGTGAAACCAGGTACCAGGCGCTTGGTCTGATCAGGGGGCGCCTCCATATGGTCGTGGTCACCTTCCGTGAAGCCCACCTGCGTGTATCAGCCTTCGACGTGCCAACGCCCGAGAGGAACGTATGTATGCCACGTACACCCGCTAAGCGGATCAAGCCGACGGCGCCAGACCGTGACAACCCTGCGTGGGGCGACAAGGAGTTTGCCGCCGCGAAGCCGGCCGCTGACGTGCTACCGAGTGCCGTCGCGAAAGCTTTGGGCGTGCGACGCCGCGGTCCGCAAGCCACGCCGATCAAGGAGGCGGTCAGCATTCGATTGGACCGCGATGTGCTGGATACGCTGAGGGCCTCTGGACCAGGGTGGCAGGGCCGCGCCAACGATGCGCTGCGACAGGCACTGGCCTTGGGCAATCGTCGACTGGTTGAACCTCGCAAGGTGTCGTGACTCTTGCAGGGACGCACCCGGACGATTCCCCAGCGGCGACGATCACTGAGGGCCACGACATGAGAGCCAGAAAGATGCTGAACCCCATTCCGCCGGGCGAGATCCTGATGGAAGAGTTCATGCGGCCGCTGGGCATCAGCATCGATGTGCTGGCTCGCGACTTGGCCGTTCCGCCCGAGCGGATCAGCGACATTGTGGAGGGCACGCGGCCGATCACACCCGACACCGCGATCCGACTGGGCATTCGTTTCGGTGTGTCGCCGGAGTTGTGGGTGGAACTGCAGTCCGACTACGACCTGCGGGTGGCAGCGCGATGCGAGGCGTGATCAATCACCGCAGTTCGCGACTGTGAAGGATCCGCAGGACGAGGACCACTTGGCCGTCGTAGCGGTACTGAACCGAATAGATGCCGCCGAGCACGGCAAGGACGAGTTCGCGGTACTTGCGGCTCTTTCCGACCGGGCGCCCGATATGCGGGTGCCGCCGGAGCAACTCGGTCCTGGTGATCAGCTCGCCCGCGACGCGGCCGGCGAGTTCTGGATAGCGCTCGTGAAGGAAGTCGGCAAACCGTTGTAGATCGTCCAGCGCATCAACCGACCACTGGATGTCTACCTGCCAGGCCACGGTCGATACTCGCGGGTGCCCCAGGTGCGCAGCCACTGCACGACGTGGTCCTGCGACACCAGCGTGTCGCTGGTCGCCCTGGCGGCGCGGGCGTCGAGTTCGGCGATCTCGTCGGCACTCGCCTCTCGCGCGCTGCCGTCGAGCGCAGCCAGTTCAGCGATCAGTTCGGGCACCGTGACGCCGAGCTCCGCTGCTCGCGTCTCGAGGACGTCGGCAGTGTGCTGATCGATATCGACACGAACCGTGGCCATGTCGTGAGGATAGCCGATTGACGCCCCGATCGCGGAGCTGAACCGAACCCGGGACGAGACGGTCGTCTTGACAGTCGAAACGACAGTCACGCCGCACCGGTCGACGCGGCATTTCGGTAATGAATGCCGACTTTTGTGAGCCAGTTCGATTCTGGCCCTCGGCACCATCTAACCCCCTTAATCTACGGTCACTCCGGCCCTCGTTGCTGCGAGGCCTGCGGCGCCGATTTCGCCGTCTGCCCGGAACATGCCCGGAAACGTTCGCGGTCCTCGCCGAACGCCCGTCCGATCGCGTCGACCGCCTCCGCCAGCACGCCCGCGTCAACTCCGCCGGCGCGGCCCGTGTAGTGGGGCGATGCGTCGGCTTGACCCATTACGTCATGCGTAATACCTTGGACAGGTGATTCGTTCCTTCCGGGACAAGGACGTGGAACTGCTGTTCAGCGACGTCCCGGTGAGGCGCTTCAGGGCCATCGAGCGACCTGCGCGGCGAAAGTTGCTGTACCTGCACCGCGCCCGCACCCTTGAAGACCTGAAGGTGCCGCCGGGGAACCATCTGGAAGCCCTCAAGGGAGACCGCCGGGGGCAGCACAGCATCCGGGTCAACGATCAGTGGTGCGTGTGCTTCACGTGGAATGACGGCGATGCACACGACGTCGAGATCGTGGATTACCAGTGAGAGGCAGCCATGAAGACCACCAAGATGCTTGAACCGATTCCGCCCGGCGAGATCCTGATGGAAGAGTTCATGCGGCCGCTGGGCATCAGCATCAACGCGCTGGCCCGCGATCTGGCGGTGCCGCCCAACCGCATCAGCGGCATCGTCAACGGCACGCGGGCGATCACGGCCGACACCGCGCTGCGGCTCGGCAAGTACTTCGGTGTGTCGCCGGAACTGTGGCTCGACCTGCAGTCGGACTACGAACTGCGTGTCGCGCGTCAGACCATCTGGCCTCAGGTCGCGTCCTCCGTGAAGGCACGGGTGGCGTGATCGAGCGCCGAGGCGCGGGCGGCCTGGCGACGTCACGCCAGGGTGTCACGCCCGAGCGCGCCCGATGATGTCCGAGGCCGGAAGCAGCAGGCTCGCTTTCGACGCCGTCGCAGGTCGGGTCGTGAGCAGGACGAACGTCGTGTCCGTCGCCGGATCGTGCCAGGCCATCGTCCCCGTCGATCCGAAGTGACCGAACGTCTCGGCCGAACATGCCGCACCGAAATCGGCAGGGTCGCGCTGCCAGCCGAGCCCGAAACGCGGGCGCATCGCGCCGGTCTGGATGGCGCGCATCTCGCGGCGGCTGGCCACACTCAACCACTCGCCATCGGTCGACGCGAACCCGTCGAGAAACGCCGCGAGGTCCGCGGCGGTGGCGTGGGCGCCCCCCCACGGCGCGCCGAGGTTGCGCCAGTAGGCGCTGTTCCAGTCCCAGTCGCTTCGTTCTGCGTCGGGCACCTGGCACGGCGCCGTCGCCGCGATGGCGCGGCCCCCCAGCCCCAACGACGAGTGCCGCATCCCCAAGGGCTCGAAGACCGTCCGCGCCATGAAGGCCGGCATCGCCTCGCCGGTCACTTTCTCGACGATCGCTGCGGCGAGCAGGATGCCCATGCTCTGGTAGCTGACCCGGTCGCCGGGAGGGAACAGCAGCGCCGTTCGGCAGGTCCGCGCGACGAACTCCGAGAGCGGCGCGTGCTGACGCCGCAGGTCGACGTTCTCGGGCAGCATGTCTGGGAGGCCGGACGTGTGCGTCAGCAGGTGGCGAATCGTGATCGCGCCGCGCTGGTCACCACGCAACGCCGGCAGGTACCTGGCGACCCGATCACTCAACGCCAACTCGCGTCGATCGCGCAGCCACAGCACGCACGACGCCGTCATCGGCTTGGTCGGCGAGGCGATCAGGAACGGCAGGTCGACGCGCGCCGTGCCGAAGGCGCGACTCGACTCGTGACCGGCGCGACGCACGTGCAGGACGGCGGCGGCCACCTCCCCGCTGTCGACCTGTGCGCGGATCAGTCGACTCGCCTCGTCGACACGTTCGGCCAGTTCGGGCGCCGGCATCGCGGCCAGCCTGTCCGCACGGTTCGCTGACGTCATCAAGGAACCAAGACTGGCAAGGGCCAGGAAGTGACGGCGTGTGGGCAACATGGATTGGAACCTGAGGCCTGAGACCTGAGCCCTGAGACTCGTTCCCTCACTTCGTCAACAGGAGCACCACCGGCACCATCAGGAATGTCAGCGCCGTGTTCATCAGCAGGAAGATGGCGAATCCGAGCACGCTGCGCATGACCGACTTCCACCGCGGATACCCCTGGAAGTACTGGACCAGCGAGAACACCCCGTAGGCGATCGACAACGACAGCACCCAGGCCTGCGACTGCGGGATCCACGTCTGCAGCAGCATCCCGATCGTCCACAGCACGAACGTCTGCGCCGTCAGGTAGGTGCTGATGACCAGCCATTCGGGGTAATTCACGTCCCCCACGCGCCAGAATGCGAGCCTGAATGCGGCAGCTTCCAGCGGCAGCATGAGCAGGGTGGTGGCGGCGAAATGCCGGTTCATCCACTCCTTCATCGCCGCGAATGCGGTCATCACTGACGCCGCCCCGGCCTGGCCGTCCGTCGGCACGCGAGCAGCGCCGTCGTAGCCGGCAGGCATGGCCGATCCCATGACGTCCCCCCCCAGCAGCGCGGTGCCCAGCACGACCACCACGCCCGCCGTCGTCAGGAGCAGCGGCAGCGGCTTGACCTGACTGGCCCGCCGCCCCTCGATGTAGTCACGCATCAGGTGCCCGGGACGCACCATGAGATGCGTCAGTGAATACAGCAGACCGCGCTCCATCTGCAGGACGGTCTGCTGCATCTCCTGCCTGAGGAACGGCCAATCGATGCGAGGGGCCGGCGTGGGTTGCCCACACGCCGGGCAGAACTGCTGGTCGGCACCGACGGTGACCCGCTGGCAGTTGGCGCAGCGGTCCGGAGAGAGCTGGGTCATCGGTGTCATCGCGCCGGCGTGAGCTTCAGCAGCCGCCCCTTGCCGCCGCGCCGCCCGTCCTCGAGCACCCAGATGGCGCCATCCGGCCCCTGCTCGGGCTCACGGATGCGCTCGCCCATCGGCCACTGGTCGCCCTTGCTCGCGCGGGTGCCGTCCACGTCGACGCGAATGAGCGCCTGACTGGACAAGCCCCCGATGAAGAGGTCGCCCTTCCACTGCGGAAAGAGCGTACCCGTGTACACCATCAGTCCCCCCGGGGAGATCACCGGGTTCCAGCTGACCTTGGGCGCCTCGAACTCGGGACGCGTGGCGTGCCGCGGGATGGCCTTGCCGTCGTAGTGATCGCCTTCCGACACCACCGGGTAGCCGTAGTTGCGCCCCGGCAGGATCAGGTTCACCTCGTCGCCGCCCTTCGGGCCCATTTCCTGCGCCCAGAGCTGACCAGCCGGGTCGAAGGCGAGCCCGAGCGGGTTGCGGTGGCCATACGACCAGACGACCGGCAGAAACCCCTTGTCGGAGAGCGGGTTGCCATCCGCTGGCGAGCCATCGTCCTTCAGGCGCAGGACCTTGCCGAGGGTCGCCTTCGGGTCCTGGGCGGGATCGAATTTCTGGCGATCGCCGTTGGTGAAGAAGAGGTGACCATCGGGGGCAAACGCGATGCGGCCGCCGAAGTGCCCATCGCCATCGACGTAGGGGGTCGCGCGGAACAGCGTCTCGACCTTCTGCAGGGCCGGTGGCTGGCCATCGGCGAACACGCCGCGGGCGAGGACCACACCCTTGCCACCCGGCCCGGCCTCGGCGTAGCTGAAGTAGACGAGGCGGTTCTCGGCAAACCGCGGATGCAGCACCACGTCCATCAGGCCGCCCTGGCCGTCACTCGAGACGGCCGGCATGCCGTCCACGCGCGTGCGCTGCTGTCCATCGGGCGACACGACGAGCAGCGCCCCGGCTTTCTCGGTGACCAGCAGGCGCCCATCGGGCAGGAACGTCATGGCCCAGGGGGACTCGAAGTCCGCCACGACCTGGACCTGGAACGGCAGGTCGCCTGAACGCTGTGCCGGCGCCGGCGCCTGCCGCGCGGCGTCCACGCCACAGCCAGCCACCAGCGGCACGAGTACCGCGACTGCAAGGATCGATCGCATCGTGACCTCCCGAACGTGAAGCGTGACTCCCGCATCATCGCAGAAAGTCCCACTCCGGGAGACACGCGCCGACCGTCAGGCTGCTCCAGCCGCCGAATGCACCAGGACCCTGAACGGCGCCGGCAACTGGTCGGCCCCGAACGAGACCGCGAAGTGCGGCCCGTCGCTCGCCGCATCCACGGCAATGGTCGTCACCACGGGTAAGCCGCGACGCACGCGTTCGCCATGCTGCCGCAACGCCTCGAGAATGCGCCCGCCACTCATGTTGCTCATCTCCTGAATCGTCGACGCCGCATCGTCTTCGGTCAGGTCGTTGGTGCCGAGCATCGCCTCGGCCATCGCCCCGGCGACGACGCGTGGCGTCTTCAGCTGGACGCGGCACTGGCAGTCGCCCTGCGCCAGGAGGATTGGCACCTCGGCCGAGTGGCCGGATGGCCCACGGTGATGATGCGGGTGTCCTGCACCTCGGCCAGTTCGCGTACCTTCCGCACGAAGAACTCGGGCGACACCGCTCCCAGTTCGCGCCCGAGCAGGACGATGGCCGGCCTGCCGTCCAGGATGGATCGCAGGCCGTGCGCGCCGCTGTTGGCGGCGGCGACCAGGTACTCGTGGCCGATGGTGGCAGTAGGCGATGGCCATTTGGCTATCTTTGGTACGCGATGGCCGTTCGGCGTGCACTCACGAGACCGGCCCGAGGGGGGACTCGGCCGGGCCGGCCAGCACGGCCCCGGACGCGCTGAATCGACTCCCGTGGCACGGACAGTCCCAGGTCGACTCGGCCGGATTCCACGCCACCTGGCAGCCCATGTGGGGGCACACGGCGGACCGCTCGGTGACCGTCCCGTCGAGCTCGCGGTGGACCGCGATGGCGCGCCCGTCGCGCTCGACGATGGCCCCGTGTCCGCGGGGAATGTCGCGGACGGACCGCGCACCCGGGCCAGCAAACCGGTCACGGACCAGGTAGTAGGGATAGTCGGCGTTCTCCTTCAGGTAGTCCCACAGTCCGCGGGTCAGCGCCTTCCGGCTGGGCGCGAACAGGTCGGCCCAGGGATTGCTCCGGCCTTCGATGGCGTCAGCCATCATCAAGGCGGCGACCGTGCCGAACGTGAGGCCGTTGCCCGCAAAGCCGGTGGCGACATACTGCCGGTCGGCGGTGGCACCGATGTACGGGAGGCCGTCAGGCGTCTCAATCACCTGCCCCGACCAGCGATGCTCGACCGCCGCGCCAGGGACGAGCGCCCGCAGGTCGCGCTCGAGGTGGTCGTACCGGGCCCGCGTGTCGGACTCCTGCCCCGTCTTGTGGTCATGGCCGCCGAAGACGAGCAGGTCGTCGGGCGTTCCCGGGACGACTCGCAGGTAGCGGTAGGGGTCGGCGGTATCCCACCAGAGCGCGTCCGGCGTGGCCCCCTTCGCCACGCGCGCGCCGATGACGTAGCTCGTGTACAACGCCAGCTTGGTCTGGAACAGGGAGGCCGCGATCGTCCCGGTCACGCCGACCAGCGGATTGTGCGTGGCGATCACCACGTGGTCACAGTGGATGACGTGACCGTTGGCCTCGACGCGACGCGGATCGTCGTGGACGGCCGACACGTCCGACCGCTCGAAGATGCGGCCCCCGGCGCTGGCAACCAGCGCCGCCAATCCGGCGAGGTACTTCGCGGGGTGGATGCGCGCTTGGGCGGCGACCCGCAGGCCCGGCGTGCCGGCCAGCGGCACTGTCGCCTCGAACTGCACGTCGAAGCCGCATTCGCGGGCGACCGCCTCGTCCTCGCGGAGGCCCTCGACGTGCCCCGACGCGTCGTCGCCCACTGGCGCGTGCAGGTAGCCGTCGACCCAGGCGAAGTCGACGTCGAGGCGATGGTCCCTGACGATCTGGTCGATGGTCCCGAGGGCCGCGAGCCCGGCGTCCCACGTGGCCTGGGCGTGGTCGCGGCCGACGCGCCTGGCCAACTCGCTCAAGCGGGTGTCGGTGACCATGGTCAGGTGCGCACTCGTATGTCCGGTGTCCACCGCCCCGCAGGCCCGACGCTCCAGCAGCACCACGCGCCGCCCGGCGCGCGCCAGGAGGTAGGCCGTCGTGAGGCCGGTGATGCCGCCACCGATGACGACGACCTCGGTCGTGTCGTTGGCCGACAGCGGGCCGAAAGATGGGTGCGGCGCGGTCGCCGCCCAGTAGGAGGTGCTGGTCGCGTGCTCACTCATGTCGGTCGCCTTCCTTGCGAGGCCTGCGGCACAGCCATTGTGCGGAGCGGTCCCCGGCCCTCGCATCGAGAGCAGGTCGCGTGCCAGCCGAGCGCTGAGGCGCGACACGACCTGGCGCAGTTCATGCAAAGACTGCCGACGCTGATTGGAGGTGTTGCTGCTGTGTCGACGCCCTTGTCGAACCTCGAATGGCAGTTGCGCTTTCACCTGCTCGAAGAGAGCCTGACCGATTACGCCGTCTTCAGCATCGACCGGGAGGGCCTCGTCACATCGTGGAATCCCGGGGTCGAACAGGTCCTGGGCTACCCGCCGACCGAGTTCGTCGGTCTGCCCTTCGAGGCCCTCTTCACGCGTGAAGATCGAGCGCTCGCCCGTCCCGCCGAGGAACTGGCGCGAGCGGCAGCGACGGGACGATCCGACGACAAGCGCTTTCATGTGCGACGGGACGGCTCCCGCTTTCCGGCCGACGGGGTGGTGCGCGCGATTGCCGGCACCACCGGCGTGCACGGCTACCTGAAGGTCATGCACGACGCCTCGCGCCAGCGGCACGCCTCCGACGCCCTGCGCGACAGCGAGGAACGCTATCGGCTCCTGGTCGAGAACGTGCGGGACTACGCCGAGTTTCTTCTCGATGCGCGCGGCCACGTGGCGAGCTGGACGGCCGAGGCGCAGCGCATGAAGGGGTATGCGCCACACGAAGTGGTCGGGCAGCACCTCCGTGTCTTCTTCACGCAGGAAGACCGCGACAACGGCATGCCTGAGCGCGAACTCGCCCGAGCGGCCGCCGATGGTCGGGCCGAGGGTGAGGGATGGCGCGTCCGCAAGGACGGCACCCGCTTCTGGGGCGATGAGATCGTCGCCCCCATCCGTGACGAGGACGGCTCTCTGCGGGGATTCGCCAAGATCGTGCGTGATCTGACGGCGCGGCAACTCGCGGCCATCGAGCAGCGCGAACTGTATGCACAAGCGCACGAGGCCAACCGACTCAAAGATGAGTTCCTCGACATGGTGTCGCACGAACTGCGCACGCCGCTGAATGCCATCCTGGGCTGGTCACACCTCCTCGCGTTGGCGGCGACCGAGTTCGATGCCACCCAGACACGGGCGGTCCAGGCCATCACGCGAAACGCCCAGATTCAGGTCCAGCTCGTGGACGACCTGCTGGACGTGTCCCGGATCGTGTCCGGTCAGGTCAAGCTGCAGGTGGAGACGGCGATTCTGGCCGATGTCGTCAAAGGGGCTGTCGACTCGGTCCGACCGGCCGCCAGCGCCAAGTCAATCGACCTCTCGTTCCACATCGAGCCACGCGACGCGCTGGTACGTGCCGACCGGGATCGCCTGCAGCAGGTCATCTGGAATCTGCTCTCCAATGCGATCAAGTTCACGCCGAGTGGCGGCCGCGTGGATCTCTGGGCCACGACGACTGCCGGCGACACGGAGATCGTCGTCGCGGACAACGGTATCGGCATCGACCCGGCGGTGCTGCCCTTCGTGTTCGACAGGTTCCGTCAGGCCGACAGCTCGACGACCAGGCGGCACGGGGGCGTGGGGCTGGGCCTGGCCATCGTCCGCCATTTGGCCGAACAGCACGGCGGCACGGTCGAAGTCGCCAGTCACGGCCTCGGCGCGGGCGCGACCTTTACGGTGCGCCTCCCCGCACCGCAGATCCCGGCCGAGCCGACGGTGACCATACCGCAACGCAACGTGGACGTCGAGGCGTCCCTACCCGCGCTGCATGGCGTCCGTGTCGTGGTGGTAGACGATGACGAGGATGCCAGGGAGGTGTTGCAGACCGTGCTCGCCCACGCCGGCGCGGACGTCGCGGTGGCCAGTTCGGTGGCCTCGGCGATGGACTGCATGGCGACACGTCGGCCGGACGTGGTCGTGGCCGACATCGGGATGCCAGGCGAGGACGGCTATGCCCTGATTCGGAAGCTTCGACAGGCACCGCGCGCGCAGGGAGGCGCCGCCCCGGCGATCGCCCTGACCTCGTTTGCCCGGGCCGAAGACCGAGCCAAGGCCCTGGAGGCGGGCTTTCAACTGCACCTCAGCAAGCCCATTGTCCCTTCAGCTGTCGTCCATGCGGTCGCCAGCTTCGTCCCGCAAGGCAGAAGGGCGACGCAGACCGACGGGGCTCAGGAACCCTGAGGACGACCACTGGCGAGGCGCTCGGCCAACGATGTCAAGGCGGCACGGTCCTCGGGTGCCATCTCGCGGAACCAGGCGAGCAGCGCCGCCTCGGCGTCGCTGTTGAACGCCGCCGAGATCGGACTCAGCGGGACCGTGGCGGCGATTCCGTGGGCCGCCGGCCGATCCAGCAGCAGATCGCGCACCTGCCGTGCCAGCGCCTCGGCGCGACGCTGATAGAGCTCGGTCAGTCGCGTGTCGGCCTGCCGCGCCGCCTGATATAGCGCCTCGAGGTCGTCGTGCCCCGTCGCGCGGGCCAGCTCGGACAGCCGTTCCTGCAGATTCCAGTGGGAGTCACGCCAGGTCGCCAGGAGCTCCCGCTCCCGGTGCTCCGGGCTCGCCTGTGGCCCGACGAAGGGCACGATCGTGGCCGGACGCCGTGGGGTGGCGTCGGTGTCCCTGGGCAACTTCATCACCACCACAATAGACGCTGTCGAGCCGGAGTCGGCTTCGAAAATGCGCGCCGAGCGCGGCGGCGCACGCGCCGCCGCCGTCAGTCGGTGCCTTGCGCAGGGGCCCCGGGGATGCCGGGAGGGGCCACCGGTGCCTCCCCGTCGCCTCGCCCGAACCGCCCTGGCCGCACCAGCAACTGGACGACCGCGATGTGGTTGTGGCGCGCGGGACGCACGCCGAGCTGGAACACTTCCTGCCACATGTAGCCGGCTTCGACGGCAAGGTCGCGGGAGAGCCGCCGCTGCAGCCCCGTGAAGAGGCGGTGCTGATCCACCCCGCGGGCCGGTCCGAGCCGTGTGTCGCTCCAGTTCAGGAACAGCTCCTGGTGGAGCACGAGCGTCCACCCGGGGGCCGTCGACAATGGGCGGGTCACGCGCACCTGCTCGCGAATCCGATGCGAGACCTCACCCCACTCATGCAGGTAGCGCTGATCCTCTCGCACGCGCAGCACGGGGGCCCAGTGGCCGACGCGCGGCAGGGCCAGCACCACCTGCTCGTACGCCTGATGCTCGAGCAGCGTCCCCACGACCGTGTGCCTGGGCACCATGGCGTAGGCGGCCCCCAGCTGCACCCCTGGCGTCACGCGCTTCAGCAGCCCCCCGCGCAGCACCACCTGGTCGTAGTGCGTGAAGTTCTCGTTCCACCGGGGCTGTCCTTCGAGAATCACGGACCACGTGCGGGCGACAGGGATCTGACTGTTGACCTGGAGCCACAGTTGCGCATCCCACTGGTCCAGAATCGCCTGCCCGTGCGCGATCGTCGGGGCCATCAGCACCGTGCCTGTGACGAAGGCAAGCGTACGGGCGAAGCGGTTCAGGAGCAGGGGACGAAGCACGGCTGTGGGGCGAGATTATGCCGCGAGCGCCGTCTGCGCGCCACCGTGGGCCGGTCCGTGCGCGGGCAAGGCCTGCGGTCACCTGGGCGGCGGCGCGTACGTGATCCAGCCGAAGACCGAGTGGCCGTGTCGCGCGGCCTTGATCGCCGTCCCCGGCACGTGTTGCCACAGGTAGCCGGCCTCGACCGTCACGGCCGGCGACAGCTTGCGCAGGGCCGTGAGGAAGAAGCGATTCTGGTCGTAGCCCTGGCGCGGCCCGCCGACGGTCTCGTCCAGCGTCACGAACCACTCGTCCCAGACGGCCACCGACCACGGACTGCGACCGATGGGCCGCACCAGGCGCCCCAGCGCTCGAAACCGGTGCGACGTGTCGCCCCATTGCTCCAGGAATCGCTGCTCCTGCCGCAGGCGAATCGACGGCGCCCACTTCCCGGCCTTCGGCAACGTCGCGGTCACCTGCTCCCACAGGCGTTGCTCGTGAAAGGTGATGTCACCGCTCCACCGGGGGATGTAGCCGTAGCCGCCCCAGACCATGACACGTGGACTGAGTCGTCGCCCGAGAGCGCCGCGAAGGAGCAACTGGTCCTTCTGGCTGATGTCGTCGTTGAACCGCGGCTGCGCCTCGGCGTGGACGACCCAGGCGTCGCCGAGGGGAATCTGGCCGAGCAGCAGCAGCCAGGCTTGCCTGTCGTGCACCACGGGTACCGATTGCGCGCGAGCGTCACCAGCGCACCCGGTGAGGAGGAGGACACCGGCGATCAGCGCGGAGCCGAAGGGACCTGCGTTCGGCCTGACGGACGGTTCGATGAGCCTCACGCGACCTCACGACCGTGGCGCGAGCAAACGCACGACGGTGCGCATGCCACCCACGCGCTGGAGCCCAGGCACGAAGCATCCGGCATCGAGCGCCTGGTCATCGGCCGCAAGACTGCCGGCATCGAAGGCGAGCGTGTGGTCCGCCCCTGTCGCCGCCACGGCGACCGCGGCCCAGTACCGTGCGTGCCCCGTCGCCACGACCTCGGCGGAGGTCCCCGCGGGCAGCGTCGCGAGCGCGGCGACGATGTCGTGGATGCGCGCCTGATCGTCGCTCACGTTGAACGTGAGCCAGTGCGGGTGAGAGCGCTTGCGCTCGGCCACCGCGGCGCCCGTCTGGAAGACCTGCAGCACCAGCACCGGGCGCTTCGCCTTCCGGGCCGCACTCACCTCGGGCAGGGTGCTGCCAGCCGCGCTGCCCTCCTGGTGAATGACGACGAGCGGCCGGCCGCGCCCCGGCGTCCACAGACTCGCGACGCGATCGCCCTGGCCGCGACTGATGAGGCCCGTGCTGCTGCGCGTGGCGGTCACCTCGTCTGGCAGCGCGAGCGTGTGACGGAGCCGACGACGGAGCACGGCGAGATCGGTCGTGGCCTCGGCCTGGGCGGTGGTGACGCGCCGCCAGTCGGCGAACAGCCCGGCGTAGTCGACCGCATGCGACGGCAAGGGCTTACCCATCAACGCCAGCATGTCGCCGAGCTTCTCGATCGGCGCCGACACCTCCTTGCCCTCATCGGCACGCCCGAAGGCCTGCTGATCGAGGAAGCGGTAGACGGCTTCGCGGGTGGCCTGGTTGTAGTTGTGCGGGGCGTCGACCTGGATGGTGGAGATGCGGTCGCCGGCGCCGTACAGCTCGTAGATGCGTCGGATGGCCGGGAACTCCTCCTGGGGCACGCGGCGCGTCCAGTCGCCGGTGGCCGACGTCATCAGCATCGGCTTGGGCGCGAAGGCCGCGGCGATGTCCAGGTTGCTGATGCCCAGGCGCAGTCCCGGCGCGTTCTCACAGGCCGAACCGCCCTGCATGTACGCGGACACCATGTTCACCGGGGCGGCGTAGGCGATGCGATCGTCGACGGCCGCCAGCAGGAACGTCTGCGTGCCGCCGCCCGAGGCCCCCGTCGCGCCGATGCGCGTGGCGTCGACCTCGGGTAGCGACGCCACGTAGTCCACGACGCGCAGCGAGTTCCAGAGCTGCAGGCCGAGCGGCCCGAACGCCCACAGCGTCTCGCGTCGCCCGGAGAACGCGTGCGGCACCTGGATGGTGTCGTTGTAGCCGACCATGTCGTAGATGAGCACCACGTGCCCGCGCTTCGCGAGGTTGGCCGCGCGCATGGGGACCGAGGCGAGCGGCTGGTGCTCGAGCCGACCGTAGTTCCAGTGCCCGTGTGGCGACACCACCGCCGGATGCGTGCCGGGCGTCGTCGGCACATACAGGTTGCCGCCGAGAAAGAACCCGGGCCACGTCTCGAGGAGGACCTTCTCCACCGTGTAGCCGTCCCGCTGCAGCTTGCCGAAGCGCTGGGGATGCAGCGGGGTGCGCTCGGGCAGCGGATCGAGCCCGGCTGCGGTGAGGACCTGCTGCTTCACGCGGGCACGATGCGACTCCCATGTCGCCTTGCTCGGGAAGTCGCCCAGCACCACGTGCGTATCGGTGTCGGGCACCTGGACGTTCCTCCGGTCCGCCGTCGAGGCGGGATCGGAGGCGGGGGCAGACGGCGAGGGCGTCGCAGGTGTCTGGACGAGGAGGGCGAGCAGCAGCGCGAGCATGACGCGCACTGTACGCACGAGTCCACGCGCTGGCAAGGCCCCGCGGGGCCGTTTGCTGAGCTGTGTCAGCCGTTGCAGGACAGCCCCCTCGGTGGTACCGTCACTCGCTGGAAGGACAGCCAGACTCTAGCCACGAGTTTCGAGCCCGCCTGACTCGAATCCGCTCGCGAGCCTGTGAGCGGAGACCCGCGAGGTCTCCGGCATCTTCCGAGTGGTCCGTCCCTCACGGGCGGCGCCGGCACGTCAGGCAAGGAGGATCGGCAGTGGCGAAGAGCCTGTTCGTTGGGAACATCCCGTATCAAATCAGTGAGCCCGAACTGGAGGAGATGTTCGCCCAGGCGGGGGCCGTGGAAAGCGTCACGGTCATGCGGGATCGCATGACGGGTCGTCCTCGCGGCTTTGCCTTCGTCTCCATGGCGGACGATGACGGCGCGCAGAAGGCGATCCAGCAGTTCGACGGCAAGGAGATCGGCGGCCGGGCGATTGCGGTGAACGAGGCGCGTCCGCGTCCCGAGCGGGGTCCGGGCGACTTCGGCGGTGGTGGCGGCGGCGGCTTCGGTGGTGGGGGCGGTGGTCGCCCCGGAGGCGGTGGAGGCCGCAAGCCCGGCGGCGGTGGTGGTGGCCGCGGCGGGGGCGGCGGCTACGGTGGCGGTGGGGGCAATCGCCGCGAGCCACGCTGGTAGACGGGCCGCCTCGAGGGTAGGGCCGGCTCTTGGGTAGGGCCAGACCGTTGGGTAGGGCCGGCTCTTGGGTAGGGCCGGCTCTCCGAGCCGGCCGTCACCGTCAGACCGCCGTCACCGTCAGACCGCCGTCACGGATCGTGACGGCCCGTTTGGAAAACGGGCCCTACCCCTTGCCGCGTCACGGTCCGTTCGGCGAACGGGCCCTCCCACCTAACACTCGCTCAGACTGAGCGGGATGTGCAGCGCCAGACCGCCGTCCGCGGTCTCCTTGTACTTCGCACTCATGTCCTGCGCGGTCGTCCACATCGTGTGGATGACCGCGTCGAGCGAGACCCGGGCATTCGCCGGGTCGCTCGCCATCGCGAGCTGGGACGCCGTGATCGCCTTGATCGCGCCCATCGTGTTGCGCTCGATGCACGGAATTTGTACCAACCCGCCCACCGGATCGCACGTCAGGCCGAGGTGGTGCTCCATCGCGATTTCTGCCGCCATCAGCACCTGACTCGGCGACCCGCCGTTGACCTCCGTCAACCCCGCGGCCGCCATCGCCGACGACACGCCGATCTCGGCCTGGCAGCCGCCCATCGCCGCCGAGATCGTCGCGCCCTTCTTGAATAGGCAGCCGACCTCCGACGCCGCGAGCATGAAGCGCACGACACGGTCCGCGTCCGCCGGCCCCTTGCCGAAGACGACGTCGTAGGCCAACACCGCCGGCACGACGCCCGCGGCGCCGTTGGTCGGTGCCGTCACGACGCGCCCGAAGCAGGCGTTCTCCTCGTTCACCGCCAGCGCGAAGGCCGTGACCCAGTCGAGCGTCCAGGCGAAGTCGTGCCCGCCGGCGGCGATGGCCGTGAACCAGGCGTCGAGGTCCGGCACCGCGGCCGCGCCCAGCAGGCGCGCATTGAGGTCGGCCGCGCGTCGCCGCACGTGGAGGCCGCCCGGCAACTGCCCTGGCGTATGGCAGCCGCGATACATGCAGGCGCGCATCACCTGCCACACCCGCGCGATGAAGGCGCGGGTCTCCGCCTCGGGACGCCATGCCGCTTCATTGGCCAGGACGACGTCCGCCACGGTCAGGTCGGCGTCGCGGCACCAGCGCAGCAGGTCCTCGGCGGTGTCGACCGGGAAGGGCAACGTCGCGGCGGCACGCGGCGGCCGCGGATCCGACTCCCACGCGACGAAGCCGCCCCCGACCGAGAAGCACGTGATGGCGTCCCGGCGCCCGTCGGTCCACTGCGCATCGAAGCGCATCCCGTTGGGATGCGTCGGCAACGACTCACGCGTGTGGAAGTGCACCTGCAGCCCGATGCGCGCCCCGTCGGCCAGCGTGATGGCGTGCTCGGCGAGTGCCTGGTGGGCCTGCGTCTGCACGTCGGTCATGTCGCAGGTCTCCGGATCGGCCCCGAGCAGACCGGCGATCACGGCGATGTCGGTCCCGTGGCCTCTCCCCGTCTTGGCCAGGGATCCGTACAGGTGCACCTCGATCGCCCGCAACCCGGCGAGCCCGGGCGCCTCGCCCCAGCGCGCCAGACTCTGCTGGGCGGCGCGCCACGGCCCCAGCGTGTGGGAACTCGACGGGCCCACGCCGATCTTGAAGATGTCGACGATCGACAGGCGTTCGTCGGTCATCACTCACCCACGCGGCAGCGCGGTCTCGATCTCGGCCAGTTCCTCGGTCGACAGGCGGACGTCGGCGGCGCCGACGACCCCATCGACCTGGGACGCAGAACGCCCGCCGACAATCGCGGCGGTGACGACCGGCTGGCGCAACGTCCAGGCGATGGCCACTTCTCCCGGCGAGCGGCCGTGTCGCGCGCCAATCCCGCGCAGCACCGCGACGAGCGCGAGATTGGCCGTCAGCTGCGGCTCCTGGAACTCCTTGTTGTGGCGTCGCCAGTCGCTCGCGGCCAGACCCTCGATGCGCTCCCGCGTCATCGCGCCCGTCAGCAGCCCTGACTGCATCGGGCTGTAGACGAGCACGCCGATGTTGGTCTGCAGGCAGTACGGCAGGACCTCGGCCTCGATCGCCCGCCGCAGCATGGAGTACGGCGGCTGCAGCGAGGCCACCGGGGCGATGGCCTCGGCGGTTTTCAGATCCTCGACGGTGAAGTTCGACACGCCGATGTGCCGCAGCTTGCCCTGCTGCTTGAGCTCGGCGAGCGTGTGCCACGCCTCCTCGACGCTGCCCGGGGACGGCTCGGACGCCGCCTGCCAGCGCGGCCAGTGAATCTGGTAGAGGTCGATCGCCTCGACCTGCAGGCGACGCAGGCTGTCTTCCACCTCACGACGGAGCGAGGCGCTCGACAGGTTGTGCGTGACGATCCGGTCCTCGCCCCACACGAGACTGCACTTGGTGAAGACGTACGGCCGTTCGGCGCGCGGGATGTCGGCGAGCGCGCGCGCCACGACGTCCTCGGAATGGCCGAGACCGTAGGCGGGGGCGGTGTCGATCCAGTTCATCCCGCGGCTCACCGCCTGACGAATCGCCGCCACCGACTCCGCATCGTCCTGCGGCCCCCAGCCGAACCGCCACTCCCCGCCGATGGCCCAGGCGCCGAAGCCGATGGGCGTGATGTGAAGGTCGGTGCGTCCGAGCTGGCGTGTCTGCATGTCGACGATTGTAGACACGACGGCTCGTTCGGAGAACGAGCCCTATGCCTTCCGCTGACGGCCCGTTCGGAGAACGGGCCCTATGCCCTTCCGCTGACGGCCCGTTCGGAGAACGGGCCCTACCCATCAGCTGGGTAGGGCCGGCTCTCCGAGCCGGCCGTCACGTCAGCCCTCCCATCACTGCAGCGGGGCGTTGAGGATGACGGTGGCCGCGGACGGCGGCAAGTCATCAGGGGGCGCGTTCACCAGGAAGCGTTCGCCCGGCAGCACCGCGAAGTGATAGCGCATGTCGTAGCCGCGGAACGGGATGGTGAACAGTCCCCGTGGCGTGCCGACCCTGGGTGTGGCGCCGCGCAAGTCGACGTCCACGCGCATGAGCGTCCGGTTGAGACCGTGGAAGTAGAGCGTCGTGCCATCGGCACTCCACGCCGGCTCTCGACCATAGTCGGCCGACACCCGCCACCGCCGCCCGTCGGCCGGCACCGGGATGATCCACACCTGCTGTCCGCCCGACTCGGGTGTCGAATAGGCGAGGTAGCGGCCGTCCGGCGACATCGCCGGCTCCTGATCGTTGTGCCCGGACTGCACCAGCGGCGTCGCCGCGCCACCATCGAGCGATCGCATCCAGATGTCCCAGCCGCCCTGCTGATCGAGTTGCTGGAACAGCAGCGAGCGCCCGTCGGGCGTGATCTCGTAGGGGACGACGCGTTCGGTGAACTCGAAGAGCGGCGTCTCGCGCTGCCCGCCCTGCGCCGATGCGCCGAACAGGGTCGGGCGCCCGTTGCGCTGCGAGATGAAGTAGACGACACCGCTGTCGCGCGACCAGAACGGCGAGATGTCCTCGGCGGCGTGCTGGGTCAGGCGGATGCGCGACCGGCGCTCCAGATCGTGCACCCAGATCTCCCGGGTGCCGCTCTCGGCGTCTACTTCCTCGACGGCGACGAGCCGCCCGTCCGGTGATGGCCGCATGTCGCGGATGTCGGCCGACGTCAGTTGCTCGACCGGCACACCACTCGCATCGAGCAGCTGCATCTGCCGAGGGCTCTGCCCCGTGCCCACGAAAGCCACCGTGGCGAGCGCCGGGGCGCCTCCAGCCACCCGCCGGACCGCAGGTGCGGCCACCGCAATCTCCGCCTCGCCCAGCCCGTATGGGTCGACTGCCACGCCATCGACGATGGTGCGGCCGTTGTCGAGGAACGTGGCGCTGGCGACGTCGAGCCGACGCGCCCGCAGCTGACCGGCCTCGGTGTAGAACACGCGGTCACCGACGACCACCGCGTTCGATCCGATCTCGCCGAGCGCGCGATCGGGGGCATCCTCCGGATCGGTGAGGCGCGCCAGGTACAGCGTGCGCCGCCCGTTGCGGGCACTGATGGCCGAGTAGACGAAGTGCGTGCCGTCACTCGTCCACGACGGCCACGCGAGATGCGTGCGCAGGCCGGGGCGCTGCACCCGCACGACGCGGGGCGCGCCGCCAGACTCGCGGACCGCCATCAGCGACGTCCCGTGCTCGACCGTGAAGAGCAACGTGCCATCCGGGCCCCAGGCCCCCGAAGACGGCCGCCGCGCCGGCGCCACGAGCGTCGGCTCACCGCCGGAGGGGCGGACCTTCCACAACGACACCCCACGGAAGAAGGCAATCCACTGCCCGTCCGGCGACCAGAAGGGATCGCGCGCGCCCTGCGTCTGCTCGAGTTCGACCGCATTGACGTCGTTCATCCGACGGACCTGCAGGCGACCCGCGGAGGTGTAGGCCAGGCGCAGGCCGTCGGGCGACAGCGCCACGCTCTGGATCTCGTCTCGCTGCCCGACTGGCGTGACCGCGAACTTCACTTCGGCCGGCACCACCGGCCGCGACGTCCACCACCAGGCGCCGAAGGTCAGCCCGGCCGCCAGCGCGCCGACCGTCGCACCGATCGTCAACAGCCGCGAACTGCTGGCCCGTGGGGGCGCCTTGGGTTCGACCGGCACCAGCAGGCCGGACAGCGCCATCTCCAGGGCCCCGGTGCTCGGATAGCGGTCCGACGGGTCGGTGGACAGGGCCCGCTCGATGACGCGGATGAACGCCAGCGGCAGGTCGCTGCGGACGTCGGCGAGCGGCTTGCGCTGGCGCGCGAGGTGCGCCGCCTTCAACGACTCGGGCGAATGGGCCTCGACCGGTACCGAGCCCGTGACGAGCCGGTACAGCAGGACGCCGACGCTGTAGATGTCGCTCTTGACGCTGGCCTTGCCGCCATCGAAGAGTTCCGGCGCCATGTAGAGCGGCGTGCCGACCTCGTCGTGCACGAAGGCGCCCTCATCCGAGACCGCATCCCGGCCCGTGCCGAAGTCCATCAGCACGAGGCGCCCGTTGCGATCGCGCATCACGTTCTGCGCCTTGACGTCGCGGTGCAGCAGCCCGGCGGTATGGACCGCCGACAGCGCCGAACACACGTCGATGCCGATCAGCGCCACTTCGCGCGCATTGAAGCGCCCAACCCGCATGAGCATGGCTTCGAGGGTCTCGCCCTCGACCAGTTCCATCCACAGGCCGACCAGCCCGTTGCGACGTTCGGCCCCGAACACCGTCGCCACGTGCGGATGCTTGACCCGCGCGAGCAGCCGCGCCTCGCCGATGATGTCCTTGCTGCCGCGCTCCTCGTCGCGATCGACGGTGAGCTTCAGCGCCACTTCGCGATCGAGTTGCGGGTCCCAGGCGCGATACACGTAGCCACGGGCGCCGCGCCCCAGCTCACCGCGCAGCGTAAGATGCCCCCACGTGTCGCCGGCCTGGACGGGCGGCGGCGGCAGCGTCGCGGCGCCCCCGGGGTCTGGCAGCGTGTCGCGGTGCAGGCGCGCCACCTCGGCCAGGACCTTGAGTTCCTGCAAGGTGGCTCGCGTCTGCGTGTCGACGGCCAGCGCGTCCCAGTCGATGGCCTCGCCGTCGGCCAGCGCGCGGGACACGTGCTCGTACAGCGCATCCGGATCTCGAAGCATGGGTGCGTGGCGGGTAGTGTACCGCTATGGCAGGCTGGCGTTGAGGATCACGGTGGCCGGCACCGGCGGCGTCAGCGGCGGCGGCACGTTGACGACGAAGCGCGACGGCCCCGGCAGCACGCCATAGTGATAGCGCATGTCGTAGCCCCGCAGCGGAATCGTGAACAGCACCTGCGGTCGCCCCAGCACCGGCGTCTCGCCGCGGGTGTCGATCGCCACCCGGATGAGCTGTCGCTCGTGACCGTGGTAAAGCAGCGCCGTGCCCTCGGCATTCCAGAGCGGCTGGCGCCCATGCTGCTCGGAGACGCGCCATCGTCGTGCCGGGCCCGACACCCGGGACAGATAGACCTGCCGCCCTTCGGATTCGGGTGACGAGTACGCGAGCCAGCGGCCGTCAGGGGACAGGGTCGGATTCTGCTCGTTGGCGGGGCCGCCGACGAGCCTGGCCGGCGCGCCTCCGTCGAGCGGCCGGATCCAGACGTCCCAGCCCGTGTCCTGGCTCTGCTGTTCGTACAGCAGCGAGCGCCCATCCTTCGTGATCTCGGACGGCAGCGATGGGCGATCGAAGGCCAGCACCGCCGTTTCGCCGCCGTCGCCGTTGGCGCGCACCGACGCCAGCAGGCGCTGCGCGCCGCGATGGGCCAGGAAGAAGATGGTCTCGCCGTCCGGCGCCCAGGTCGGCGCGATGTCGTGGCCCGGCTGCCGGGTCAGGCGCCGCGGCGTGCCGCCGCGCACGTCGAGCACCCAGATGTCACGCCCGCCGGTCTTCTCGTCCACCTGCTCGTAGGCGACGCGTGTGCCGTCGGGTGACACGCGCAGGTCCCGCACGTCGCCGCTCGCCAGATCGATCAGGGTGGCGCCTGCGCCATCCACGATGCGGAGCGTTCGCGCGGTCGACAACCCGCCGACGTACGCCACGGCCCCCGTCGAGGCGACCGCGATCTCGATCTCCCCATCGCTGTACGGGTCCGTCTGGATGCCTCGCGCCAGCACGCGCGCCTCGCCGACCAGACGACGCAGCGACAGATCGAGGCGACGGGCGACGAGGGCGCCATCGCTGACGTAGAACACATGACGGCCCATCGCCACGGCTCGCGAGCCGAGTTCCATCACGATGGCGTCGGCCGTCTCGGGCGGGTCCGCGAGGCGGCCCAGACGCAGGGCGGGGCGTCCGGTGTCTGCGCTCACCGCCGAGTACAGCAGATGATCCGCCCCCACGAGCGAGGGCCACCGCAGCATGGTCCGTTCGCCGGGCACCTGGGTGCGCAGGACACGCGGCAGACCGCCGGGGGGCAACAGCATCAGCGACGAGCCGTTCTCCACCGAGTAGACGACCGTCCCGTCGGGCCCCGCGGCGCCCGTCGATGGCCGGCGCGCCGGTGCGACGAACTGCGGCTCACCGCCCGAGACGCGCACGCGCCAGAGAGTCGTCCCGCCGAAGAAGTACACCCACTGGCCGTCAGCCGAGAAGAACGGATTGCGCGCCCCGAGCGCGGGCTCCAGCGGTGCCGCCGCCTCGTCGTTGAGATTGCGCAACCGGAGACGCCCGCCGGAGGTGTACGCCAGCCGCTGCCCATCGGACGAGAACGCGACGCTCTCCACTTCCTCGCCCACGGGCGGCACGTCGAAGCGCACCTCCGGGCGCGGCGGCGGCCGCGTGAGCCAGATCCCGAGCGCCACGCCGATGGCCACGACCCCGGCGGCGAGGACCGCCCCAGCCACCACCCTCGCTGGTCGCCGCCCACGGGCCTCGGGGGCTGACTCGATCGACGCCGGCGTCCACAACGTGGTGAGGGCCACCGCCAGGTCGTGGACGGTCGGATACCGCTCGGCGGGATCGGTGGCCAGAGCGCGCTCCACCGTCCGCACGAAGCCGAGCGGCAGATCGCTGCGGACGTCCACCAGCGCGCGGCGAGGCCCCCCCACCGCCGTGGCGCCCGTCACGAGGCGATGGAGCAGTGCGCCGATGCGATAGACGTCGGTTTCGACGCGCGGGCGCCCTCCGGCGACCAGCTCCGGTTCGGCGCCCGGAGCGAGCGGCTCGTCGAGCGGCAACGAGAGCGACGCCACGGCCGCCCCGAGCGCATCACGTCCGGCGCCGAACGGCACCACCACGACGCGGCCGTTGCGATCGCGAATGACCTGGCGGGTCGTCAGGTCCCGATGCAGCACCCCGATCTCGTGCATCGCCGAGAGGGCCGCACAGATGTCGATGCCGATGAGCGCCGCTTCGCGCGCGCTGAAGCGGCCGGCGTGGCCAAGCGCGGTCTCGAGGGTCTCACCGTCGACGAGTTCGAGCCACACGCCGACGCGCCCGTGCCGGCGCTCGGCGCCATGCACGAGCGCGAGGTTGGGATGGCGGAGCTTGGCGAGGAGTCTGGCCTCGCGCAAGGTGTCGCGACCGGCCGGGTCGGTCTGTACGTCGGGGCCGATCGCCAGGACCACCTCGGCGCCCAGTTCCGGGTCCCAGGCCCGGTAGACGAGTCCACGCGCGCCCGGCCCCAGGTCGCGCCGCAGCGTCAGGTGGCCCCAGGTGCCGCCGGCCTGGATCCCCGACGCCTCATGCGCCATCGAAGCGACACTCGAGCGGCAACGCCGCCGCCAGCCGATCCAGATAGGCCGAGCGACGGATCTCGGTCGCCCCGAACTGCTGGAGGTGAGGGGTCACCCACTGCGTGTCGAGGAGCACGAAGCCGCGCGCGCGCAGCCGTTCGACCAGCGCAACCAGGGCTACCTTCGACGCATCGGTGGCGGTGTGGAACATCGACTCGCCGAAGAACGCGCCGCCCAGCGAGACGCCATACAAACCGCCGACCAGCACGCCGCCCTGCCACGTCTCGACCGAGTGGGCACAACCGAGCCGGTGCAGCGAGACATAGGCCGCGACGATGTCGTCGGTGATCCACGTCTCGTCGCGCTCCGCGCAGGCCCGCATCACGGACTCGAAGGCCGTGTCGATCCGCAGGTCGAACTTCGACTGGCGCACGACGCGCGCGAGTCGCGAGGGGGCGTGGAAGGTGTCCAGCGGAATGATGCCGCGCGGGTCAGGCGAGAACCACTCGATGCGCCCACGTCGCCCGGTGCCCATGGGAAACCAGCCGAGCGAGTAGGCTCGCAACAGCAGGTCCGGATCGATGGTCTGCCTGGCGCGGGAACGCATGAGAACTGCCCTAACGATACCCGCGGTCCGCCCCTATCGCATCACGTCGCTCATCCGGGCGCCGCTGTAGCCGGTCATCTCGAGATAGCCGACGCCGGTGATCGGACGCTTCGCCGACGCGTCCCTCCCGGCGTCGCTGCCCGTGACGCGGACGGTGCCCTCCCAGTAGGTCACGTTGGTCGAGCGACGGGTGCGCAACTCCTGGGCGTCGACGGCCGCCGTGACCTGCAGCTGCAGTCCCGCCTTCGGCACGCGCACGTCCCATTCGACCGGGTATGTGGCCCCGCTGGCCGGCGACCGCCAGGTACGTTGCGGCGTCACGGAGAAGTCGGCGACGGTCAGGTGGTCGGTGCGGCCGTCCGGGTGGACGATCGTGCCGCTCGAGAAGGGATTGGGCCGGCCGTTGTCGAGCCGCAGCTGATAGAGCATGAGCTCGCGGCCGTCGGCCAGTTGCAGCGCGAACCAGTCCCAGCCCTTCGTGCCCGGGTCGAGCGCACTGGTGCCGAACTCGTGATCCATCCAGCTCGTGCCGCGAATGGGCACCGTGCGCCCACCGACCCGCACCGTGCCGGTCGTCGGCATCCGCGTGAGCGAGTAGTAGTGCGACGCGTTGCCGGGGTCGCTGCCCTTGCGGCTGTAGCCACGCTCCCCTTGCAGGACTGGCGCCTTGCCGGGTTCCAGCGTGAGGTCGAGCGCGAAGGCGCCCGTATCGGCCACGATGCGATGCCGCCCCTTCGCGTCGAGCGACACGCGCCAGTTCTCGTTCCACACCTCATAGCGATCCGTGCGAGCCCCGGCCCAGTGCACGCCGGCCCGGTTGAGGCGATCGGCGAACTGGTGTCCCACACCGTCCACGTCGGTGAGCGCCACGTGGGCCATGTACAGGTCGCGCACGGCGAAGACCGAGGGATTGGTCGGTGCGGCATCCACCCCGACGCGGAAGAACGTCACCTGATACCCGTACGCCTTGCCATCGTCGCCACGCACGTTGCCGGTGTAGTACCACCACTCGATGCGGTACTCGGGATGCGCGACATGATCCTCAGGCACGCGCACGGCTCGCGACGGCGTCGCCCTCGCCCACGTGTCCGAGGCGACGGGGCCGTTCGTCGTCGACTGCGAGGGCCTATGGCTCTGTGGGTAGGGCCCGCCTTCTGGTGGGTAGGACCCGCTTTCCGATGGGTAGGGCCCGCTCTCCGAGCGGGCCGTCACCGTCAGCCCTGCCGTCACCGTCAGCCCTGCCGTCATCGCAAGACCCGCCACTACCACCACCCACTTCCCCACCGCCCACATCACTCGTCCTCCAGGGGGGCATGCGTCTCCTGCATCGCCCGATGCGCGGGGTACAAGCCCGCCAGCAGCGTCGTGACGACCACGAGGGCGGACATCTGCAGCAGCGACCACCAGGGAATCGCGAGATGGATCGTCCAGCCGAAACTCTGGAGATTCACCACGTACACGAGGATGAGGGCCAGCAGCAGCCCGAGGGCGACGCCCGCGACCTGACTGATCGTGCCGAGCATCGCGGCCTCGGCCACGACCATGGCGCGCACCTGCCCGCGACTGGCGCCGATGGCGCGCAGGATGCCGAGCTCACGACGACGTTCGATCACCAGCGTCATCAGGGTGCCGACGATGCCGAGCAGCGCCACGATGATGGCGATGGCCTGCAAGGCGTACGTGATGGCGAACGTGCTGTCGAAGATACGCAGGACCTCTTCGCGCAGCGACCGGTTCGTGAAGATGAAGACGCCGGACGCGCCGTCGAGTTGCGCCAGCATCTCGGTCCGCACGGTCGCGGCCCGCGTGCCGTCCTTGAGGTACACGGTCAGGCCCGTCGGCCGCTGGGCGCCGAAGTGGCGGGTCATCGTCGCGTTGTCCATCATCACGACGCCGCGGTCGCTCGAATAGTCGAAGTAGACGCCGACCACCTCGAACGAGACCGGTCCCGCCGAGGTGTTCAGTGTGATGCGATCGCCGGCGCGTGTGCGATAGCGGGTCGAGAAGGGCTCGGACACCAGCACGGCGTCGCGTGTGCGCGCCCACTGCAGCGCATCGCGACCGGCCGCGGTCTCCTTGAAGCGCAACCCGCCATACCGCTGCTGCAGCGAGAAATCGCCCGCCCCCATGTAGATGAGGCTGTTCTCGTACGGCACCGTCACCGTGTGGAAGGCGTCCACCGCCGCCACCTCGGGATGCGCCCGGACGATGTCCTCGACCGGACGGGAGATCGTCGGCGCGCGTGCCCCGCTGCGCCGCGACGCCGGCCCGACGAACAGATCGGCCTGCAGACTCTGCCCCACCCAGTCGATGACCGTCTGCCGGAAGCTGCCCACCATCACGGTGATGGCCACCATCATGGCGAGGCTGACGGCCAGCGCGGCCACGCTGACGGCGACGCGCCCGATGGCACCGCCGAGCGCCGCATGGGCGAGCCAGCCGCCGACCGAGAAGAGCCGGAACCAGAGGGCGCGCCCGTGGCCGGCCGCCACCTGGAGGAGGAGCGGCATCAACAGCGCGGCGCCGAACACCAGCGCGAAGCTCGCCAGGTAGCCGGCGAGCGGCAAGCCACCGATGGGCGGCAGCTGGCTCAGCCCTGCGGCGAGCGCCAGCAGCACGATGGCCAGCCATCGCAGCCGTCCCTGTCGCGACGTCCGCGCCGTTACGCGGTCGGCACCGCGCAGCACGGCGGTCGGCGGCACGCTCGCGGCCTCGCGCGCGGGCAACCAGGCGGCCAGCAACGACAGCGGAATGCCGATGAGCGCCGCGAGCACCAGGTCGCGCCACGTCAGCGACGGCGGCGCCGCGGCGGCGGCGACGTACAGGGTGTTCACGGTGCTCGACGTCAGCGACACCGTGACGTCGGCCAGCACCCGGGCGAGGGGGATGCCGAGCGCCACACCGAGCACGCCGAACACGCCGGCTTCCCCCAGGAAGAGCGCCTGCACCTGGCCGCGGGTCACGCCCAGGGCGCGCAGCGTCCCGATTTCCTGTCGACGCGCCAGCACGGAGACCGACACGGCGTTGTACACGAGGAACAGGCCGACGAGCAGGGCAATCGAGGAGAGGGCCGTCAGGTTCAGGTGAAAGGCCGCGAGCATCTGCTCGACCTGCTGCCCGCGCCGCGACGGCCGCTGCACCGCGAGTCCCTTCGGCAGACGCGCGTCGATCGCCCGCTCCGCCGCGGCGATGTCCACGCCGTCTTCGAGCTTCAGGTCGATGCGGTCCACCTGCCCGAGGCGCTCGAAGGCCCACTGCGCCGCTGCCAGATCCATCAGGAGGAAGTTGCCGTCGAGCAGCTTGGCCGGGCCTTCGGCCTCGAGCAGCGCCCGCACGCGCAGCACCTTCGGCCGATCGCTGATGATGATCCGCAGCGGGTCACCGACCTTCAGCCCGTGCCGGTCGGCAAAGGCGCGCGTGATGACGGCGGCCTCGGGGTCGGTCAGCAGGCCGAGGATGTCGCTGGCCGTCTGCGGCGGGGGCACCGATCCCCCGGCATCGCCCACCTCGTAGTCGCGCACGGGAAAGTCGCGCAGGATGTCCACGCCGAGCACCCGCAACAGCTCGGTGCGTGTGGGACTTTCCACCTCGACCAACACATCCCCGTCTACCACCGGCGACGTGATGCCGTATTCGCGGAGCCAGTCGATCTCGGGCAGCACCCGTTCGTCGATCCCGAAGCCGCCGCCGATGATCTCGAGGCCGGCGCGGCCAGACGTCAGGTCGAGCGCGGCCTCGAAGCCGCGGACGGCACTGGCATTCGTCAGGCGGATCGCCAGGACGACGGCGATGCCGGCAGCGACGCCGATGATGGTGATGGCCGTGCGCAGCGCCTCCGCCCGCAGCTGGCGGAGGATGACCTGTCGAAACAGGCGAGACATTACCTGGGCAGTGGGTAGGGCTGGCTCTCCGAGCCGGCCGTTCCCCCCTCGAAGACGCCGTCGCGCATGTGGAGCGTGCGATGCGCTGCCGCGGCAATCTCCGGCGCATGAGTGGCCAGCAGGATGGTCAGCGCCATGGAGGCGTTCAGGTCCTTCAGCAGGCCCAGCACGCGCGTGCCGTTGCCCGTGTCGAGGTTGCCGGTGGGCTCGTCGGCAATCAGGACGGCCGGCTCATGGACGATGGCGCGGGCGATGGCCGCGCGCTGCATCTCGCCCCCCGAGACCTGGGCGGGATAGGCATCCAGCCGCGCCGACAACCCGACCCGATCCCCCAGGTCACGCGCCTTGCGGGTGGCCTCAGCCGGCGCCGCGCCGGCCAGCAGCAGCGGCAGGGCGATGTTCTCGACCAGCGTCAGCGTGGGCAGCAGGTTGAAGAACTGGAACACGAAGCCGATCCGCTGCCGCCGCACCAACGTGAGCTGGTCGTCGCCCATCCGGGCCAGGTCGGTCTGGCCCAGGAGGATGCGCCCGCGATCGGGACGGTCCATGGCGCCGCAGAGGTGCAGGAGGGTGGACTTTCCGCAGCCCGACGGCCCCATCAGCGCCACGAACTCGCCCGGGGCGGCGACAAAGGACACGGCGGCGACCGCATCGCGGTCCTGCCCGGTGTAGCGCTTGGTGACGTTCTCGACGGTCAGCATGTGGTTGACGGTGAGCCGACACTTCGGGGTGCCGCCCCTCCTCCGTTGCTAGGACGGGGGGCGGGGCAGAAACGGTCCCGTCACAGGGGGTTTACCGCACTTTCGCCCTTTCCTCTCCTGGCCATCATGACACGCGTCGTGGTGACGGTAGACCAACGTCCAGTTAGCACGAAGTCAGCCGCATGGTAGCCTTTGTTTCGCACGACCGTGCGTTTTTGGCTCAGCCTTCGTTGACCGGAAGAGAACGAGCACGCTGCCAATCAGTCGCATTCGGGAAAACCGGGGGCGCGGCCGATTGACCTGGGGAGAGCGGAGTTCCCCAGCCCCGCACGGCTCGTCGAGCACAGCGCATGAAGAACCCAGAAACCGCACAGCTGATTGGTGTCAGCACGCAGATGGTCGAGCTCAAGCTCGAGATCCAGCGCATCGCGCGCTCGGACGCCAAGGTGCTCGTGACCGGGGAGAGCGGCGTCGGCAAGGAGCTGGTCGCCCGGGCCATCCACTTCCACAGCCAGCGCGTGGACCGGCCGTTCATCGCCATGAACTGCGCCGGGCTGCCCGAGACGCTGCTCGAATCGGAGCTGTTCGGCCACGTGAAGGGCAGTTTCACCGGCGCCTATCGCGACAAGCCGGGTAAACTGGAGACCGCCGACACCGGCACGATGTTCCTCGACGAGGTCGGCGAGATGACCCTGCGCATGCAGGGCCTGCTGCTCCGCTTCCTCGAGACCGGCGAATTGCAGAAGGTCGGCGCCGACCACCGCGGCAAGCTGACCAACGTCCGCATCATCGCGGCCACCAACCGCAATCTGCAGGAGCTCATCGCCAAGGAGCAGTTCCGCGAGGACCTGTTCTACCGGCTCAACGTGATCCATTTCATGGTGCCGCCCCTGCGCGACCGCCGTGAGGACATCCCGTTGATGATCGAGCACTTCCTGCGCCGCTATCAGGCATTGGGGAGCCACAACTTCGTGCGCGGCTTCGAGCCGGAGGCGTTCCAGGCGCTGGTCGAGTACTCCTGGCCGGGCAATGTGCGCGAACTCGAGAACGTCATCGAGCGCCTCGTGGTGACCGGGCGGCACGAGCTCATCCGCATGGATGACCTGCCGCTCGAGATCAAGGCGCAACGCGGCATGTCGCTCCGGCCCCGCCGGGAGCGTCGTCGCACGGTGGCCGATGATTTGTATAGGAAGCTCGTGGAAGAGAAGCAGTCGTTCTGGACGGCCGTCTATCCGCTCTACATGGAGCGGGAGATCACCAAGCAGAACATGCGCGATCTCGTCCGCCGCGGTCTCGAAGAGGCGCGCGGCAACTACAAGATTGTGTGCAGGATGTTCAACATGGACCAGAACGACTACAAGCGGTTCCTGAACTTCCTGCGCAAGCACGACTGTCAGCTGCCGTTCAAGGAGTTCCGGTGAAGACGATGAGGACCGAGTCGATGAGGACTGTTGCTGCCCTGGCGCTCGCGCTGTTGTTGCCCGCGTGTGCGTCCGCCCAGGACGTGCCGGCGGTGCCGGCACCCACGACATCCCAGGTGGCCGTCCCGCAGGCCGCCGGCGCCACCGACCCCACCTACGTCATCGGCACCGACGATGTGCTGGCGATTGTGTTCTGGGAGTTGCCGAGTCACGGCGCGGAGGTGGCGGTGCGTCCGGACGGCAAGATCACCCTGCCGCTGCTCAACGACGTGCAGGCCGCCGGGTTGACGCCCGATCAGCTGCGCGCCAGCATCACGACCGCCAGCGCCAAGTTCATCCGCGACCCGAACGTCAGCGTCATCGTCAAGCAGATCAACAGCCGCAAGGTGTTCGTCACCGGTCAGGTGGCCAAGCCGGGGCCGTACTCGCTGACGGCGCCGACCACCGTGCTGCAGATGCTCGCGCTGGCCGGCGGCCCGACCGACTTCGCCAAGAAGGGGAAGATCGCGGTGATGCGCACCGAGAACGGGCAGACCACCAGTCTGAAGTTCAACTACAACGACGTCATCCAGGGCAAGAAGCTGGATCAGAACGTCATGCTCAAGCCTGGCGACACGGTCGTCGTTCCATGACCAGCGGGCGTCACGACGGGGCGGGTGCGCCGCGCCTGTGGCGGCGACGAGGGCGCGCAGGCGTCCTGGTGGCCGTCGTGTGGCTGGCCGCCGCCGCGGGCGCCGACGCGCAGCAGATCGACGGGGCCGACAGCAGTCGCCCCATCCGGTCGCTGTTTGGCGGGGCGACCAGCGAGACGCCGACCAATCAGAGCCTGAATCTGTCGGGCGCGCTGTTCGGCGGCTTCGACGATGACATCTTCGCGCGCGGGCAGAATCCCGGTCTCGGGCGCCCCAGGGTCTCGGGCGAGTTCGTCGGTGGCCAGGCCAGCCTCTCGTACTTCAAGCGGCTGGCCACGGCGACCGTCCAGGCCTCGGGCGCGACGTCGGCACGCTATGTGACCGACAGCCA
>NZ_JALHPM010000033.1:0-46875 GCF_022842525.1 Luteitalea sp. | reverse complement strand
CCGGCCACATCGTCGGCGTGCTGCCGGTGGTGGCGTTCCGCAGCCGGCTGTTCGGGCAGTTCTTCTGCTCGCTGCCGTTCGTGAACTACGGCGGCGTGCTGGCCACCACCCCCGACGCGGCCGCGCCGCTGGTGGCCGAGGCGACGCGGCTGGCGCGGGAGCGTGGCGCGTCGCACGTCGAGCTGCGGCACATCGGCCGGCAGTTGCCCGACGCGCCCGTCAAGCAGCACAAGGTGACGATGCTGCTGACGTTGCAGGAGACGGCCGAGGCGCAGTGGACCGCCCTGGACAACAAGGTGCGGAACATGATCCGCAAGGCCGAGAAGAGCGAGCTGACGAGCGAGTCGGGCGGCGTCGAGCTGCTCGAGGCCTTCTACGAGGTGTTCAGCGTCAACATGCGCGACCTCGGGACGCCGGTCTATCCGAAGCGGTTCTTCGCGGCCGTGCTGGCGGCGTGCGGTCCTGCGGCGCGGCTGCACGTCGTGCGTCACCAGGGCAAGGCCGTGGCCGGGTCGATGACCATCGCTCATGCGAACCGCGTCGAGGTGCCCTGGGCGTCCGCCCTGCGCGAAGCCCGGACCATGAACCCGAACATGCTGCTCTACTGGCACATGCTGCGTGACGTCATCGCGCGGGGCGGGCGCGTGTTCGACTTCGGGCGATCCACGCCGGGCGAGGGGACGTTCCTGTTCAAGAAGCAGTGGAAGGCCGAGCCGGTGCCGCTGCACTGGGAGTACGCGCTCATCACGCGCGAGGCCCCACCCGATCAGAGCCCGGGCAGCGGCAAGTTCGCCATGGCCATCGAGCTGTGGAAGAAGCTGCCGGTGCCGGTCGCCAACACGATCGGCCCGTTCATCATCGGGAACATTCCTTAGCAATTCAAAGTTCAAAATTCAGAATGAAGCTCAGCTCGGGGCACCGCCACGCTTCGCGCCAAAGCCGGAGCAGCTCGGAGCATTGCCACGCTCCGCGCCACAGCGGACGCAGCTCGGGGTACTGCCACGCTCCGCGGAGCAAGGCGGAGCCACAAGCGGCACTTCATTTTTGAATTCTGAATTCTGAACTATTGAGCGCGGATCGCAATCACCGTCTGGTCGTCGTGCTGCGGCGCTCCGGCGGCGTGCTCGGCAGCGGCGGTGGTCACGGCACTGACGATGCGGGCCACGGGCGTGTTGGCGAGCGCCAGCGTCGTGAACAGCGCGATCAGGCGATCTTCGCCGAACTCCTCCTCGTCGACGCCGTGCGCTTCGGTGATGCCATCGGTGACGAGCAGGAAGACGTCGCCGGCCGCGTAGGTCAGGTGCTGCTCCTCGAGCTCGGTGGCGAAGAGATCGCTGGCCGTCAGGCCGAGGCCGAGGCCGCGTGGCAACCGACGATGCACCGCGCCGGTGGCGGCTTCGTAGTGATACAGCGGCAGGTGGCCGCCGCGGGCGAGCGACATCGTGCGGGCGACCGGGTCGATGAACGCTCCCAGCACCGTCACGAAGGCGCGGCGCTCCATGTCGCGCCCGAGCAGGTCGTTGGTCCGCACGAACAGCTGGCGTGGTGACAGCGCGAAGCCGTGCAGCGATCGCACGATGCCCTGGAGCTTCGACATGTACAGCGCCGCCGAGGTGCCCTTGCCGCTGACGTCGCCGATCATCACCGTCAGGTGCCCGTTCGGCCCCTCCAGGTAGTCGAAGTAGTCGCCACCGACTTCCTGCGCCGGCACCGACACGCCGTAGACGTCGAGCCCCTCGACCCGTGGGGGGCGCTGTGGCAGCGACTCGAGCTGGATGCGGCGCGCGATGGCGAGTTCCTGCCGCACGCGCTCCTGCGCCGCGAGGTTCTCGTAGAGGAAGGCGTTCTCCACCAGCAGGGCCGCCTGGCCGGCGATGACGCCGAGGAACGCGAAGTCGTCAGCGGTGTACGCGGCTTCGGACAGCTTCTCGCCGATGAAGATCACGCCACGCAGTTCGTCGTGCCCGCCGATGGGATACAGGTGGTGGATCTGGGCCCGGCGCAGCGCGAGCCGCAGTCGCGGTGGCGCATATTCGGTGTCCATTTCGGCACCGCGTGCCGCGCGCAGCACCTGCACGGCCTCCTCGACGCATCCGGTGCAGAAGATGTCCCAGTCACCGGAGTCGAAGCCGATCGACCGCTTCGAACTCACGAGGCGATCGCCCTGCACGAACACCACGCCGGCCCGCTTGACCGGCATCAGGCGGTCGACCACCGTGAGCAGCCCGTCGGCCAGTCCGTCGAGGTCCATGCGCGGCCCCATGACGTCGCTGAACTCGCGGGTCGCGCGCCGATAGTCGTAGCCCTCCTGGTAGTACTGCTCGGCAAGGAAACGATGGCCGCGCTTGAGCAACGAGCGAAACGCGTAGGCGAAGACGACACCAGCGGCGATGAGGACGCCCTTCTCGACGATCGCCCGCGTGGCGACATCGACCGGCGTCGGCAGCACTTCGATGGCGTCGCTGGTCAGCCTGACGTTGGGCAGCGGCAGTTCCAGGTGCATCAGCTCCCACCACAGGAACAACCCGGCGCCGACCACCAGCACCGTCCACGCCGTGCTCACCAGCAGGTACTGCACGTTGCGGCGCACGCGGAGGTCGAGTTCGAGCAGGCGATAGCGACCGATGACGAGCAGGTGCACCGCCAGCACGGCGAGGAACAGCAGCCCAGCGAAGATCTGGACGACAGGGACGGCGAGTCCGGGCAGATTGCGCCCCCGGGTGAACAGGCCGACCACCACCGCGGTCAGGACGAAGCCCACCGCGATACTGGTCATCGTCGACGTCGGCCGCGAGATCTGCCGATCCTCGGCGCTGTAGGTGCGTCGCGTACGGATCGACACGAGCGACGCGTACGTCATCATGATGACGGCCGCGGGGAACGACAGCCCGTCGACGCTGAAGGGTGCGGTCCACGTCAGGGCGAGATTGGCCACCGCGAGCACGATCGCCAGGACGTAGGCCCCGCGGATCGCCCACCGCCGCGACACCAGGCCTGGCCGCTCGCGGGGAAAGTACTTCTGCGCGTGCAGCCACGCGGCCACCCCCAGCGTCGCGCTGAGGGCGAGGACGACGTCTGAGGTGAAGACGTACCAGCCGGGCAAGGTCCGTCGCGGTCGGTTGAGGACCACGGCGATCGTGAAGCCGGCGCCCATCCAGCCGAGACCGAGGTAGTACGCGGCCTTGATGTGCGCGCGCAGCGTCGCCAGCAGCGTGCCGCTGGCGATGAACAGGAAGCCGACCACGAAGAGCAGCAGGCCGCCGGGCGCGATGCCGAACGCCGACAACTGCACGTCGAGCGTCAGCGGTTCGCCGTCGCGCAGCACGTCGTACTGGCTCGTGCGGCCGACCTGCGAGGCGCGCATGATGCGGTCGGCGTCCAGCGTGCCAGAGAAGCCCTGACCGTTGATGCGCGTGATGACGTCGCCGGGCAGCATGCCGGCGCGGTCCGAGGCGCCGCCTGGCGTGACCCTCACCACCAGGACGGTGTTGCTGATCGACCGCAGGGCGTCCTCGAACTGCGCCACGGGTACGACCACGGAGAGCACCTGACCCACCCGGGCGCGGAACACCGTGGCTTCGATCTGCTCCGGGCCTCTGGCACGGGTGCGGGCCTCGGTCGTCCCGCGGACGCGCTCCCCCCCGACTTCCATCAGCACGTCACCGCGCTCGAGCGACGTGCCCGGCGTGACCTCGCGCGGGATCAGGTTGGACCCCGGGCCGGAAAGCTGCCGCGCCACACCCGGCAGCCCCGGAATCCGCTCGACCACATAGACCCCTGACAGCGGGTCCACGAAGATGTTCTCGTCGGTGGCGGCGCGGCCGACGATGAAGAGGTTCATCGCCGCCAGCACGACCAGACACACCCCGAGCGCAGCCACGGCTGCGCGCAGCACGGCACGGGGGCGACTGGTCGTCGTCGGCGTCATCAGGCGAGGGTCACGGCTGCGACGGCGTCGCCGGCTGGCCCGGCTTCGGCGCCGCGAACGGCAGCACGTCCGGCATCACGCGGACGCCCGTGGAGAAGGTCAGCGGGGCTGGGCCACCGTAGTCGAAGACCACCTCGAGGAAGCCGGCCGTGAAGCCCTTCTCCGGCGCCTGGACTTGCGCGCGATACACGCCGCTGGCGTCCGGCTGGACCTCGGTGGCCTTCCACACCGGACCGAGCGACTCGATGCGGAAGTCGCGCGCCGCCGGGTTGGTGGCCTGCCAGAACGTCACCTTCGCGGGCTTCGTGTCCGGCGTGAGCGTCAGTGCGCCGTCCTTGCCCGCCGTCCAGTCGAAGCGGGGCCGCGCCACGCCCTTGACGATGGCGCCGTAGAAGGCGAGCAGGCTGTCGGGCGCGTTGGAGCCCTTCAGCGAGTGGTCGGTGTTGGGGACGTAGCGCAGGTACTTCTCGCCCTTCAGGTCGTCGAAGTAGAACTGCCACGAATCCGGCAGGAAGAACTGATCGCCGCTGGCGTTGATCACGAACTTCGGGATCGTCAGCCGATCGCGATACGAGTACGGCTCGACCAGCGACAGCAGCGTGTCGAAGCGGGGATCGGCCATGCGGTCCATGATCCCGTGCGTCACGTAGTCGCCGACCGACGGCGCCCAGAACCCGTAGGCGCGGTAGTGGTGAATCATCGACGGCCGCATGTTGAGCACGTCGATCACCGCCGGCATGATGGCGACGACGCGACTGTCCACGGCGGCGGTGGTCCACGTCGTCCAGCCGCGCTTGGAGCCGCCGGAGACGACGAACTTCGTCACCGCGCGCCGGCCACCTTCGGGCGACTGCGCGAAGGCCTGCACCGTGTCCATGGCGCGCACGGCGGCCTTGGTCATCGGAAAGCGGGCGAGCCACTGGTCGTCACCGCCATCGAGGTACTTGCGCCAGCCGTAGGCGATGAGGTCGTCTTCCTTGCGTGCGACGCCGTCCTTGAAGAAGGTCAGCGGCTGGTTCGGGATCATCCGCAGCTCGGTGACGATCGTCTTCGTGCGCGCCGCGAAGGCGGCCAGCATCGCGTCGGTCTTCGGCAGCTTGCCGGCGCCGTCGTTGCCGCCACCGGCGATGAACAGCAGCGACGTGTCGCTCTCGACGACCTCGGGTCGGATCACCGTCAGGTAATGCGTCCACTCGGGACGATCGACCTCGGCGGCGGTGAGCCATGTCTGCGACGTCATCTGGAGCGTCGTGACGGTGAGCCGCCCTTCCTGGCGTGTGGCGACGACCGACCACTTGTAGGCCGGGTCCGGCGCCGCGACGTAGCGGTCGAGCGCCGTGGCGGACGCGGCGGTGGCCGGGACGCGGAGGGGCTGCGCCAGGGCAGGCGCGCCCAGGGCGAACAGCCCGACGAGGGCGACGGGAATCAGGCGCAGGGACATGCGGGAACGGTCCTTTTCAGCCGAGGTCGGCGACTGGGAGTGTATCAAGCCACCGCACCACGGTCTCGGCGACGCGGGTGTACACCTCGGCCTGCGGGGCGTCGCGCTTGCGCACCTCGAAGCCATGGCCGCCATGAGGCACGTCCACGACCTCCGGATGGGCACCAGCGGCCGCGAACTCGCGCCGGATGTCGTCAGGCCCCCCGAAGGGGTCGCGATCGCCCTGAATCACCAGCAGGGGCAAGCGAATCGCTGCGAGGTGTGCCACCCGCAGCTGATCCGGCTTGCCCGGGGGATGCAGCGGATAGCCCATCGCCACGCATCCGCGGACGGCAGCCGGCACGTCGTCTTCCGCCACCAGCATCGTCGCCATGCGGCCGCCCATGGACTTGCCGCCGATGGCGAGGGGGTCGTGCGGCCAGCTCGCCGCAGCATGGGCGACGACCGCGCGCCAGGTGGCGAGGAGCACGGGCGTCCGGTCGGGCGCCTTGCGTCCACTGGTGATGTAAGGAAAGTCGAACGTGACGACCCGCACGCCGCGGTCCGCCAGGTCGCCGGCGCGCGCTCGCATCCAGGGATGGCCCTGCCCGGCCCCGGCCCCGTGCGCCAGCACGAGCGTACGACGCGCCTGGGCAGGTGCATACAACGTCGCGCGAATCTCGCCGGCGGCGCCGTCGAGGGTGAAGGATTGGATCGACATGGTGTACGACTTTTCGGGGTTAGGGCGGGCTGTCCCAGCCGGCCTACATCGACATATTTGGTGGCGGCCGGCTCGGAGAGCCGGCCCTACCCACGGCGTAGAATTCCCCCATGCCCGACCGACGCGAGTTCCTTGCCTCCATGGCTGCGCTGGCTGCCGTGCCGTCTGCCCTCACGGCGCAGGAGGGCACTGTCGCCACCGTGACCGGCGACGTCGCCGTGCGCGACCTCGGCATGGTGCTCATGCACGAGCACGTCATGGTGGACTTCATCGGCGCCGAGCAGGTCAGCCGCAGTCGGTACAACGCCGATGAGGTGGTCCGCGTCGCCCTGCCGCACTTGCGGGAGGTGAAAGAGCTCGGGTGCGGCACGCTGGTCGAGGCCACGCCGGCGTTCCTCGGCCGCAACGTCGCGCTCCTGCAGCGACTCGCGCGTGAGTCCGGACTGCACATCATCAGCAACACCGGCTACTACGGTGCGGCTGGCGACAAGCACCTGCCGGCGCATGCGTTCAAGGAGTCGGCGGCGCAGCTTGCCCAGCGGTGGATCAACGAGCATCGGCGCGGCATCGACGGCACCGACATCCTGCCGGGATTCATGAAGATCGGCGTCGATCCCGGCGGGCTCTCGGACGTCGATCGCAAGCTGGTCGACGCTGCGGCCATCGCGCACAAGGCGACCGGCCTGCCGATCGCGTCGCACACGGGCGATGGTGTCGCCGCCCATCAGGAACTCGATCTGCTCGATGCGCAGGGGGTGGCTGCCGACGCCTTCATCTGGGTCCACGCGCAGAACGAGGGCGACGATGCCCAGCTGAAGCGGGCGGCGGAGCGGGGGGCGTGGGTCGAGTTCGATGGCATCGGCCCGGATTCGGTGGACCGCCACGTGCAACTCGTGAAGATGATGGCCGACGCCGGGCACCTGGGGCGCGTGCTGGTGTCGCACGACGCCGGCTGGTATCACGTCGGCGAGGACGGTGGCGGCACGTTCCGACCGTTCGACACGGTGTTCCGCCGCTTCGTGCCGGCGATCCGCGAGGCGCTGAACGACGCGGCCGTCACGCAGCTGCTCGTGGCCAATCCGGCGCGTGCGCTGGCCCGCCGCGGCTGAGGCTCACTGCAGGGCCAGGCGCCGTTACGCGCTGCGGAGTCCTTACGCGAGGGGGCGGTGCCAGCGAAGGCCTGGGAATCTCGCGTAGTCGGCGTCTGTCGACACCCACTCGCAGCCATGTTCGATGGCCAGTGCGGCGAACCAGGCATCCTGGACGAGGTTGCCCGATGCGTGGGTCGCCGCGCACAGGTCGGCGAACAGCGGCCAATGGCGCTCGCCCGGCTGGATCACCGTCGAATGCGCCGGCGCCAGTAAGGCGTCGCAGAACGCCATCGCCTCAGGCATCGTCGATGGCTGGTGGTAGATCCCGGTATGGGTGCAGATCCGGAGCACGCTCGCCAGCACCTGCGGTGAGATGCCATAGGCATTCGGGCCGTCGACCACACCCTGCAGCCAGCCCCGGTACTCCGAATGCCGGGGCGAGTCAGGTCGGAAGGCGTAGATGAGGACGTTGACGTCCGGCATGATCATCGGAGGTCGTCGAGCCGATCGAGCACCGAGCCGGTGTCGTCGAGGTCGACGCCCGGACGGAGGCCTCCGGACGCGCTCGACACGGGCAGGCGTACGCGCCCGGCGCGGGGCCCCTGGTGCGACCCGGACATCGCCAGACGAAGCCCGCGCTCCATCAGGCTGGTGAGCGTCTCTCCTCGCTTCCGGGCCTCTTCCCGCGCTTTGGCCAGAAGACCGTCATCGAGTCGCACCGTCGTCCTCATGCTGGTACGCTAGCGAGCTGACATACGTATGTCAAGAACGGTCGAACCCGTGATCGCGAGCTGGAGGTCCAGCGCGGTCGCGCTATCGTGACCGGCGTGGACTGGTCGCTTGCTCTTTCCGATCCCCAGGCGCTGCGCGAGGCCGGGCACTTCGTCGCCGAGGGGCGCCTCGTGCTCGAGCGCATCCTCGCGGGTGCCGCCGGTGGCCCCGACGCCATCGTCGAGGTCCTTGCCACGCCAGCCGCGGCCCGAGCCCTCGCGCTGGAGTCGCGACTCCCCGATCAGCTGACCGTCAGGACCCCTGCGGAGATGGAGGCGCTGACGGGCTTCAACTTCCACCGCGGCGTGCTCGCGCTGGTACGCAGGCCGGCTATGCCTGCCGTGGGTGACGTGGTCGACGCCGCGACCCCGGCCCCACTCCCGACTCCCGACTCCCGACTCCCGACTCCCGGTTTCCGGTTCCCGGTTTCCGGTTCCCGGTTGCCCGTCTTGGTGGTAGCCGAGCACCTGGTGGACGTCGACAACGTCGGCAGCTGCTTTCGCAATGCGCGGGCGTTCGGCGCGGCTGGCGTGCTGCTCGACGAGCGATGTCCCGACCCCCTGTATCGAAAGGCCGTCCGCACGTCGCTTGGGCATGTGCTCGAGGTGCCGTGGTCGCAGGCGCCGATCGTGGACGTTCTCGCGGTGCTTCAGGCGCGGCGCGTGACGACGGTGGGGCTCACTCCAGGCGGGGACGCGCGTTCGCAGGCGCCAGAGGACCTGCGGACCCTCACCGCGCACCTCGACCACTCGAGACCGGTCGCCCTCGTCGTCGGCAACGAGGGCAGCGGTCTCAGCGCGGAGACCATGGCGCGATGCACGCACCTCGCGCGGATCCCGATGGCCGAGGGCGCAGACTCACTCAACGTTGCCACGGCGCTCGCTGTGGCGCTGTATCAGTTCAGGGAAGGCTCAGGGCTCTAGGCTCAAGGCTCAGAGAACAGGCTCACGGCTCACGGCTCACGGCTCACGGCTTACGGCTCGAGGAGCACGGCCACGGCTCAGGGCTCAGAGAGAACAGGCTCAGGACCCAAGGAGCGCGGCCGCAAGGCGCAGGGCGCAACCGTCTCTGGCGCCGACTTGCAGTACTCGTTGCAGTACTTCTGGCTCGCTGGGATCCGGCGCGTGAACCGCTCAGCTCCCGCTCACAGGCGCGCCCCTTCCGTGACGGAGCCTTCGCTGGCCGGACTCGGGGAGCCGGCCCTACCTTCCTAAGCCGTGAGCCCCGAGCCTGAAGCCCTGCCTTCTGAGCCCTGAGCCCTGAGCCCTGAGCCGCCACCCAAACAGAAAGGGCGGGCACCCGAGTGGATGCCCGCCCCTCCGTCAGCCTTGAGCCCCGAGCCGTGAGCCTGAAGCCCTGCCTTCTGAGCCCTGACCCTTGAGCCCTGAGCCTGTTAGAACACCATCCGCACGCCGAAGCGCAGGATGCGCGGGGCAACGATGCCCGTCACCTGGTTGGCCGTGGACGCGGCCTGGTTCAGGTTGCGCGTCAGCACGGTGTTGACGTTGCCGACGTTGAACACGTCCATGCTGGCCTCGACGCTGCGGCGGCCGAACACGAAGCGCTTGCCGACGCGGAAGTCGAACGTCTGCAGGGCGTCGTAGCGGTTCTCGCCGAACGGCTCGAGGATCAGGTTGACCGTGCCAGCGGCGCCCGCGCGGTTGGGCGACAGGATGCGCTGCGGGAACAGGTAGCCCTGGCGGTAGTTGTAGAACGCGCCGAGGCTGATGTCCCACGGCGCGATGTAGACGCCCGACAGCTTCACCAAGTGGCGGGCGTTGACGAACACGTTGTCGATACCGCTGCCGCCGGCTTCCTGGGCGTACTGCTGGCCGTTGAAGATGCCGAGGTTGGTCGGGTCGAACGTGGCGCTGTAGCCCTGCACGCTGTCGAAGTTGTCGATGGCGTTGTTGAAGCCATAGTTGGCGTCGATCATCCAGCGGTCCGACATGCGCTTGGTGAACACGGCCTCGATGCCGTTGAAGTCACGCGTGTAGCCGCCGCGGTTGACGAGGCGCTGGGTGCCCGGAATGCTGATGTTCGGCTGGAAGTAGGTCAGCTGCGGGCACGACGGCGCTGCCGCCGCGCAGGTCGGCTGGTAGGTGGTCGGGTTCCAGTTCGACTCGCTGATGCCGACGCGCTGGTCGAAGCGGAAGTCCGAGTACTTGCGGTAGATGTAGCTGAACGACACCGCCACCTTGTTGGACACCTGGTGGTCGACGGTCCCCGTCCATTCGATCGTGCGATCGTTCTTCAGGCCCGGGTCCACCGTGTTGGTGGTGCCGAGGAAGCCCGGGTTGTCGGGGTTGTAGTTGCCGCTGAAGGCGATGACCGCCGACCGCTGCAGGGTCACCTCGTTGAGCTGCACGAAGCGGTCGCCGTTGGCGTCGTTCCAGGGGAACGAGATGCTGGCGGCGCTCACCGGGTTCAGGGTGCCCGAGAGGCTGCCAGGGGCAATCTGGCCGTAGTACACCGAGAACGACGAGCGGACGACGGTGCGGCCGGTACCGAAGACGTCGTAGCCGAGGCCGACGCGCGGCGACCAGTTGGAGAACGTCACGCCGGAGTCGGCGCCCTGGAACGCGATGCCGGGGAGCCACTGCGGAATCAGCGGATTGGAGTCGACCGACGAGGCCAGCGCGGCGTCATCCTGACGGTCCCAGCGGATGCCGGCCGTCAGCGTCAGCCTGTTGCGCGTGAACACGTCCTGCACGAACGCGCTGTGCGTCGTCATGGCGTATTCGGTGGCGGCACTGCGCCAGAACTGGGCGCGCTCCGGCACACCGTTGCGCGTCTGGGCGTACACGTCGCCGCCGTACACCGTCGTCGAGCTCGACGGCGTGTCGCGGTAGACGTAGCCGACCTTGAACGCGTGGTCGCCGCCGAGGGTCGCCGGCTTGAAGTAGGTGCTGGTGAGCTGGACACTGGTGGCCGGACGGTCGAACTCCGACTGGTTGAACGAGCGTTCCCAGCGACCGGTGCCGAGGTCGTTCAGCGGCTGGATCTGACGGTTGCCCGGCTCCTGGAACAGCAGGCCGAAACCGCCGCCGACGTGGGCATACGCCGCGTCGGCAATCCAGCGGTCACTGAAGACGTGACGGTCGCTGGCCTTGTGGGTCCAGACCGGGCCTTCCTGGATGTAGGTGGTCTCGAACGGACGCGTGTCGCTGGCGTCACGCGCGTTGCGGATCTTGTCGGCGAAGTTGCTGTGCCACGTGAACGTGTTGCCCGAGAAGAGCAGCGCGCTGCCCTTGATGTTGTAGTTGTCGAGCACCGTGAGGTCGGTGTTGAGGCAGCCGTTGAGCTCGGCCACCGACAGCTGCTGCGCCAGCGGATCGGCCGCGTTGACCGGGCAGCCGGCCACCTTCTGGAAGAAGTTGACGACGCCGACCTTGATGTCCTGCTTGGAGTAGGAACCCCAGAACCACGCCCGACGCTTCCAGATCGGACCGCCGCCCTCGATGCCGTAGTCCTTGATGTTCTGGATCGGCGCGCCGGTGCGGGCGCCCTGGGCGCGCAGCTCCTCGGTCAGGTTGGTCGAGCCGAACTCCTGGTCGGTGATGTAGTAGCGCGCCGAGCCACGGATCGTGTCGCTGCCGCTCTTGGTCACGAGGTTGATGCCGACGCCGCCGGTCTGCTGCGTGACGTCGTTGCCGCCGGTGCTGATCTGCAGCTCCTCGAGCATGTCGAAGTCGTAGTACACGGCCGAGGCGCCGGTGGCTGCCTGGTCGGTGATGTCGACGCCGTCGAGCAGCCACTTGTTGTTGGTGGTCGTCGCGCCGCGCGAGACGTAGCCCGACTGCTGGCCCGACTGGCTGCCGCCCACGTTGGTGCGGTCCATCGTGATGCCCGGCGTGCGCTCGAGCATGACCCACGGGTCGCGCGCCGAGGGCACGTTCTGCAGCTGCTCCTGCGTGAAGTTGGTCTTGGTGCCCGTCTTGCGGGTGTCGACCAGCGGTGCCTCACTGGACACCGTGATGCTCTCCTCGAGCGCCGAGACCTCCAGCGTGGCGTTGGTCGTCGCGTTGCCGCCAGCGTTGACCTGCACGCGCTCGACCACCACCGTGCGGAACCCGGTCAGCTCGAAACGCACCGTGTAGTTCGCCCCCGGCTGGAGGCCCGGGAACAGGTACGTGCCCGTCTCGGCCGTGGTCGCCGTCAGCGGCTGGATCAGAGACCCGCCACTGACCGTCACCACGACGCCGGGCAGGACCGCCCCGGACGCATCCACCACCCGACCCACGATATCGCCGGTCGGGGCCTGCGCCATCGCTGGCGACGACCCGAAGACCAAGCCCAGCGTCGCCAACAAGGCGAGCAATCTGCCTCTCATCCGTGCCTCCTCGAAAGTTCAGACAAGAGCCGTCACACCAGCGCATGACCGGCTCGGCCCCATGAACCGGTGAAGTCTCGCCACGACCCTCCCGCAGAGCCCTCACTCCGGGGAACCACCGGGTCGACGCACCTGCAGCCGGGCCAGTGTGGTGGCCTGCAGGGAAGAACCGCACCTATCTGGGGGCCAGAGAGCAACCTTCCTGCCAGCCCTGCAGGTGCAACTTTGTTCGGGATTTGCCGACTCGACAGGTCCGGATTCGCCGCCAATACGAATTATTGGATGAGCGAGATCCAGTCGAGCGGATCGAAGTTGCAGATTGGAAGGACCACTTTGGAGTGCAAAGAACTTGCTGCTTCTAGTGGTCAGTTCAGCGAGGCGACGCGACGACGGAGCGTCTTGACGTGCTCCCAGACGGCCTCGAACTCCTCCTTGACGTCGGAGTCCTCATCATCGTCATCCCGACGCGTGTGGCGGGCCGTCAGCGCCAGGTAACGCTCGAGGTCGGCCAGGGCGGCCCCGTAGTGCCCCATCTGGTAGGACAGCAGGCCCCGATCGCGCAGCTCGGTGAGCGATGTCGGATCGAGGGCCAGTACGAGACCGGACACGTCCCGTGCGCGGCCGAACGACCGCAGCTTCGCGTACGCCCGCTTCAGGTTCACGAGCATCCGCACGAGGATCTGCGTCTTGAAGGCCGGCGCCAGCAGCGCCCGGTCGAACCGGGCCCCTTCGCCCGCGTACCGCGTGAGCAGCCGCGCGCAGTCACGCTGGGTCAGCACGATCCCGCCGTGGAACGGGTCGAGGATGATGTCCTCGGTCGGCGCGGCATCGCCGAGCATGCCCTTGCAGCGCACCAGGAAGTGCCCGGGGAAGTTGATGCCCTCGAGCCACAGCCCGACGCGTCGCCCGACGTGCATGTAGATGATCGACAGCGTGATCGGAATCCCCGTGCGCCGGGCCAGGACGTCGTTCAGGAAGCTGTTGCGCGGGTCGTCGTAGTCGCCGAGGTTCCCGCTGAACCCTTCGGTGTCGAAGAGGAACTGACCGAGGTGCTGCACGTGCCCCAGCACGTCGCCCGGGGCGGCGGAGGCCTGGACGAAGGCCGCCGTCCGCTCCACCAGCAACTGCAGTTGCGCGAGCGTCTCGGCCTCTCGCAGCGCCGGGTACTCCAGTCGTGCCAGGCACAGCGCCGCTTCGGCGAGATCGTCCTCGCCGGGCCGCTGGGCCAGCGCCACGAAGGCATCGACCTCGGCGCTCGTCACGCCGACGCCCGCTCGGTGGCCACGAGCGCCTCGAGGTGCTCGATGGTCACGTCGGCAATCGACGCGAGATGGGTCTCGGCGCTCGGCAGGCTGTCGCGTCCGTAGGAGGTCAGCACGGCCATCGTGCGCAGCCCGGCGCCGCGCGCCGACTGCAGGCCCCATTCGGAGTCCTCGATGGCCACGACGTCGGCGGGAGAGGCCGTGGAGGGCAGGGCGCCCGACGCCTTGAGCAGCTCGAAGGCACGAGCATACGGATCGGGCGACGGCTTGCTGCGCGGCGTCTCGCCGGCGGCGACGATCACGGGGAAGTGCGCGCGCTGTCCGCTGCGATCGAGGATCAGCTCGATCTCGTGGCGCAGCGCACCGGACGCGATGGCGACGGGGACGCGCGCGGCGACGCGTGCGATGCACGCACCCGCCCCCGGGTACAGCGCGTGGTCTCCGAGCGCCTCTGGGAACAGCCCCTTCTTGGTCTCGAGCAATGCCTCGAGGCCGGCCGCGTCCATCGTCACGCCCCGATCAGCGAACACCTGGATGAAGGCGTCGCGGTCGCTGTAGCCGAGGTACTTCTCGTAGTACTCCTCGGGCGTCAGCGTGATGCCGACCGAGTCGAGCACCGTCTGGAACACGGCCAGGTGCACCGGCTCACTGTCGGCCAGCACCCCGTCGAAGTCGAAAATCACAGCAGCAAGCGGCACGGAGATCCTTACGATGACGGTCGGCTCGGAGAGCCGACCCTACCCGATGACGGCGGGCTCCACCCTCCGCCTTCGCCAAGGCTTCGGCGGACACGTCGGAGAGCCAGCCCTTACGATGACGGCCCGCTCGGAGAGCGGGCCCTACCCGATGACGCCCCGATTGCCCGGCTCCCGGTTCCCGGTTCCCGGTTCCCGGTTCCCGGCTTCCGGTTCCCGCTATTGACGCATCCGCTCGCCGGCGCGGATCGGCACCGTGAGGCGATTCTCCGGCGGCGGGATGGGGCAGTCGTATTTCGGGTCGTAGTAGCAGTACGGCTGATAGGCCGCGTTGAAATCGAGATCGTACAAACCGGTCGGCGTGCGGTCGAGATCGAGGTACCGGCCCGAGGCATAGGTTTCGAGGCCGGCGGTCAGGTCGCGGAACGGCACGAACAGGCGGCGTCGCGCGGCGTCCTCGGCCGTCACGAACGCCGTCAGCGTGTAGGTCTGCCCCTGAATGGTGAACTTCAGTTTGCCGGCCTTGCGCATCTGTCGTCGCTGGCCGGTGGACGTCGGCATCTCGAAGGCCGGCGACTCTTCGTCCGACAGCGGTGCCAGTGCCGCCGGCGTGCGATAGCTGACGTCGATCGGGTAATACGCGAGCGGCAGGAACCGTTCGACCTCGGCTCTCGGCACCGGCGAGTCGAGCGCGTCGCGGAACATCGCGTCCTTCTCGGCGCGATGCGTCGTCAGGCTCGCCGTGTGGTCCACCTGGGGTGGCTGGGTCGAGCACGCCGACAGCACGCCCACGAGCAGGACGGGCAGGGCTCGCCGCGAAAAGAGTGTCACCCGGCAAGCATACCGTGGCGGGCCGACTCGCCGAAGACCGCGCCCGGACGGGCCACGCACGCGGCCGCGAGTGCCCGCCGCCATGGTCGCTGGTCCGCGGCCGGCACCTTCAGCAGGCGACGCGCGCCCGAGAGGGCGATGCGCAGCATGTCGCCCTCCAGCACGGCCGGCAGGGCGCGCCGCACCAGCATCTCCGCCCGAAGCGCTGCCTCGCTGGCGGCGATCAGCGCCGCATCCCGGTGAATCGCGGCCACCGAGGCGTCGGCCCGCGCCATGACGCGCGACGCCCGCAGCGCGGCGCTCTCGATGGCGTACGCCTCGATCGCCAGATCGGCGATCCACAGCAGCACCTCCTGCTCCTCGGCCAGCGATTCCCGATAGCGCTGCATCGCCGCGCCCAACAGCAGGACCGTCGTCTTCTTCAGCCCGGAGACGATGTGGGCCAGCAGGGCGGCGGGGTCGTCCGGTGGCGTCAGCGGTAACGCGAGGAACTGATCGGGCAGGGCCCGTGCGGCGGCGATCAGCGGCAGCTCGCCCTTCACCGCGCGACGTGCGAGTTGCCCGGCGATGAGCAGCCGGTTGATCTCGTTGGTGCCTTCGAAGATGCGGTTGACCCGGGCGTCGCGATAGGCGCCTTCGGCAGGATAGTCGCGCACGAAGCCGTTGCCGCCGTGGATCTGGACGTTCTCGTCGAGCACGTACTGCAGGGTCTCGCTGGCGAGCACCTTCAGGATGGACGCCTCGACCGCGTGCTGCTCGAACGCCCTGCCGCGGACCTCATGTGGCAGCTCGTCGTGCTCGAGCGAACCGGCGAGGCGATACAGCGCGCTCTCCGTGGCATAGAGGCGCGCTGCCATCTCCGACAGCTTCACCTGGATGGCCCCGAAGCGTGCGATGGGCTGGCCGAACTGGCGCCGGGCCGCGGCGTAGGTGGCCGCCTCCTTCAGCGCCTGGCGTGCGCCACCGACGGTCATGGCGCCCAGCTTCATGCGGCCGTAGTTGAGCACCGTGAAGGCGACCTTGTGGCCCTTGCCGACCTCACCGAGCACGGCGTCGGCGCCGACGCGCGCGCCCTGCAGGAGCAGCGGCGCGGTCGACGACCCGTGCAGGCCCATCTTGTGTTCCTCGCGGCCTGGCGTCACGCCCGGGGTCGCCCGGGGCACGAGGAACGCGGTGAAGTGCTCGCCGTCGACCTTGGCAAAGACGACGTAGAGGTCGGCGAAGCCACCGTTGGTGATCCAGAGCTTCTCGCCGTTCAGTTCGTACCCGCCGTCGGGCAACCGGGTCGCCGTGGCGCGCGCGCCGAGCGCATCGGAGCCGGACGCCGCCTCGCTCAGGCCGTAGGCGCCGATGATCTCGCCAGACACGAGTCCTGGCAGATACGTCCGCCGCTGCGTCGGTGTACCGAACCAGAGGATCGGCACGATGCACAGCCCCATGTGCGCCCCTGCCGTCGTCGCAAACGACGCGTAGCGGCCCATGGCCTCCGAGACGAGCACGGAACTCATCACGTCCAGGCCGACGCCGCCCCAGGCATCGGGCACATCCACACCGAGCAGGCCGAGTTCGCCACACTGCCGCATCAGCGTCCGGGCCAGCGCCCAGTCCTTCGCCTCCAGCGCCTCGCGCCGAGGCAGCACTTCCTGCTCCATGAACGCATGCGCCGTCGCCGCGATCATGCGGTGTTCGTCGGTGCGATCCTCGGGCAGGCACACCGCGTCCGCACTCGTCTCGCCCAGCAACCACTCGCCCCCGCATTGCGAGATCATGTCCGTTGCCTCCAGCGTGTCGTCGACCCTCGACTGTAGTCGTCGACCTTCAGGTCGACGGTCAGTGAACTCCGCAGTTTGCTGGCCTCCTTACCGCTCGCCGACCAGCCGCGCGATCGCGCGCATGCCCTCGTCGCCGATGTCGAGGCTGTGCGCGTTGACGTAGAGCGCGATGTGCTGCGCGCAGACCTCGTCCGACATCTCCTGCGCATGGGCACGGGTGTAGTCGCGACTGGCGTCCGGGTGATCGAAGGCGTACTGCACCGAGGCGCGGATGGCGCGCTCGGCCGCGGCCCGCGTCGCCTCGTCCATGTCGCTGCGGGCGCAGATGCCGGCCAGCGGCACCGGCAACCGGGTCTCGTGCTCCCACCAGTCGCCGAGGTCGATCACCTTCACGAGGCCGTGATCGGCGTACGTGAACCGGCTCTCGTGGATGATCAGGCCGGCGTCGACGTCCCCCGTCTCGACTGCGCGCAGAATCTGGTCGTAGCGCAGCTCCGTCACCTGACCGAGGTGCGGCGCCGCCAGTCGCAGGAGTCGATACGCCGTCGTCTCCCTGCCCGGAATGGCGACGCGTCCTCGCACCGCCTCCTCGAGCGACACCGCCGTTCGCGCGACCACGAGCGGGCCGACGCCGTGGCCCAGCGCCGCGCCGCTGGGCAGGAGCGTGTAGCGATCCCCCACTGCGGCGAATGCGCCGACGCTCAACTTGGTGAGATCGAACGCGCCCTCGTGCGCGCGCCGGTTCAGCTCCTCGATGTCGAGCAGCACCGGGCGGATCCGGAACGGCGCCTCGACGAGCCCATGCGCCAGGGCATGGAAGGCGAACGTGTCGTTGGGACACGGCGAGTAGCCGAAGGTCAGCTCACGCAACGCGCCACCTCCTCCACCAGCCGCGCCGTGGCGGCCGTGATCGCATCGAAGGCCGCGTCGAAGTGCCAGCGCGCACGATCTGTCTCCTCGATCTCGTTCGAGATGGCGCGGACCTCGACCGCAGGGATGCCGGCCAGCTGCGCCGCACGCAGCACCGCGAACCCTTCCATCGCCTCCACGTCCGTGTCCGTCGTCCCACCGATGCGGGCACTCGTGCCGATGGGCAGCCGCGGCGCATCCGGGAATGCTCGTGCCACCGCACTGACCAGCGCCGGGTCCGCCATCACCACACCTGGCGCGAGGTGCGCCGGCACCCGCAGGTCGTGATAGCGCGCCTCGATGCCGACCACCAGCGAGGCCGGCATCAGCGCTCGTGCCCGTCGCGTGCCCGCGATGCCGACGTGCACGATGGCAGCCGGACGATCGAGGGCGATGGCTGCCGCGGTGGCCGCCGCGGCGTCGACCGGTCCCACGCCGCAACACAGCGTGCGCCACCCGACTGGGGTTACCAGTTCACGCGGGGTGGCGGCGACAACGAGGACGCGATCGAGGGGAACCATAAGAAATTCAGAATTCAAAATTCAAAATGAAGCGCGGGGCCAGCATCGCCATTTCCAGGGACGCAAGGTTCTTGCTGCGAGCCGCCGACCATGCATCGACTTGGGTGGCGTTGCCGGGAGCTGAGCTTCATTCTGAATTCTGAACTCTGAATTGCACTGTCATCGACGTGGGCGGCGTTGCCGAGAGCTGAGCTTCATTCTGAACTCTGAACTCTGAATTGCACTGTCATCGACGTGGGTGACGTTGCCGCGAGCTGAGCTTCATTCTGAATTCTGAATTCATAATTTCTCGAATACTCCCGCAGCGCCCATGCCGCCGCCGACGCACATGGTGACGATGCCGTAGCGGCCCTTGCGGCGGTGCAGTTCGTGCAGCAGCGTGGTCGTCAGCCGCGCGCCGGTGCACCCCAGTGGATGCCCGAGGGCGATGGCGCCGCCGTTGACGTTGACCTTCGAGAGGTCGAGCTCGAGGTCGTGGGCGCAGGCGAGCACCTGACTGGCGAACGCCTCGTTCAACTCGATGAGGTCGATGTCGGCGAGCGTCAGGCCGGTTCGCGCCAGGACCTTTCGCACGGCGGGCACCGGTCCGATGCCGAAGCGCTCCGGTTCGACGCCAGCCGTCGCGTACGCGACGAGGCGCGCCAGCGGCGTCAGCCCGAGGTCGCGCGCGCGGGTGTCGCTCATCACGACGACAGCCGCCGCGCCGTCGCTCATCTGCGACGAGTTGCCGGCGGTAACCGTGCCCTTCACGTGGAACGCCGGTCGCAGCTTCGCGAGGGCTTCGACCGACGTGTCGCGGCGTGGCCCCTCGTCTGCCGAGATCACCACCTCGGTGGCGGCCATCGGGTTGGAGGCGGAGGGCGTGAGCCGAGTGGACGTCACCGGCACGATCTCATCGGTGAAGCGCCCGGCGTCCTGTGCGGCCAGGGCGCGTCGATGGCTCTCGAGCGCGTAGGCATCCTGCGCCTCGCGTGAGATGCGGTGCTCGCGGGCGTGGTTCTCGGCGACGAGGCCCGTCGTCAGATAGACGTCCGGGTACGAGGCCACGAGCCCTGGATTGGGCGAAATCTTGTGCCCGCCCATCGGCACCAGACTCATCGACTCGGTGCCGCCCGCCAGCACCACGTCGGCGCCGCCGGCACGGATGCGGTCCACCGCGCAGGCAATCGCCTCGAGCCCGGACGCACAGAAGCGGTTCACCGTGACGGCTGACGCACTGTGCGGCACCCCGGCGTGCAGACTGGCGATGCGCGCCACGTTCATGCCCTGCTCGGCCTCCGGCATCGCGCATCCCAGGATCACGTCGTCGACGGTCGCGGGATCGAGGCCGGGCACGCGGTCCAGCGCGGCCCGGATCACGAGCGCGGCGAGGTCGTCCGGCCGCATGTGGCGCAGCTGGCCGTGCGGCGCCTTGCCCACGGGCGTGCGAACGGCGGCAACGAGGACGGCGTCGGTCACGGCAATGTCTCCACGAAGTGCGTCACCTCGCGCGCAAACGCGTCGCGTCGCGTCACGAGGCCCCAGTGTCCCGTCCGGTCGAGCACGACATGCCGCGCATTGGGCAACCAGTCCAGCATGCGGCAACTCGCTTCCGCGGGCACGATCTTGTCCAGACCCGACTCCCCCGTGAGGAGCAGGGTCGGCTGCGTCACCGCGCGGCAGTCGGCCACGAAGTCCTCCGAGGCGATCATCCGGATGCGCTCGGCCATCCGGTCGGGCGAGTGCGGCGCTCGCACCACCCGGCTGAGCAGACCCAGCGCCCGGGGCACCCAGTCGCGCCCATGCGCCGCCCGCAACTCGGGGACGATCCGCCCCGGTGAGCCCGCGAGGAAGGCCGGCGCCATCAGCCGCGGATGCGCGACCCAGCGACGGATGCGGTCGTCCGGCGCGAAGTCCGCGTTGAGCGGCGAGGCCAGCACCAGGGCGCGGACCCGCTCCGGGTGTCTCGTCGCGAGCCGCAGCGCAATCAGTCCCCCGTACGACACCCCGCACACCACGGCCGGTCCGTCAGTCACGCGGTTCAGCGCATTGAGTGCCTGCCGCACGAGGTCGTCGAACGACCGGGGCACCAGCGGCGGCACGGTGTTGCGTTCCCCGCACAGCGAGTAGCTGACGACCCGATGATGCGCGGCCAGCGCCTGCAGGGCCGGTCGCGCCCATTCCCAGCGGCCCTGGATGCCGGGAATCATCAGCAGGGTCTGGCCCTGCCCCGCGATCAGCATCAGTTCCTCAGCGTCTTCCCGGTCTTCAGCGTGTGGGCGATGCGCGCCTGCGTCTTCGGCTCCCCACAGAGGCTCAGGAAGGCCTCGCGCTCCAGATCGAGCACGTACGACTCGGGCACCTCGGTCGCGTGGGGGACGTCGCCCCCGGCCAGGACCCACGCCAGCTTGCGGCCGATGGTGGCGTCGTGGTCGCCGATGCGGCCGGCCCTGTGCGCGAGATGGACGCCGAGCGTCAGCGCCGCGCGCATGTCGGGTCCGCCGACGGGGATGGCCGTCGGCGCGCGCCCTGGCACGTAGCCCGCGGCCCTGGCCTGCACGAGCTCGCGCGCATCGGCGTGCAGGCGCGTGCGGTGCATGCTGATGCCGTCGCCATGACGCAGGAACCCGAGCGCCCGCGCATGCGGTGCGCTGGTCGAGACCACCCCGAACCCCATCGTCTCGAAGGCCTTCTGCACGAAGGGGAGGGCGTCGGCGTGCTTCGAGGGCCGCTGCTGGCTGGCGCGCCAGAGCATTTCCTTGGTGCCGCAGCCGGCCGGGATCAACCCGACGCCGACCTCGACCAGCCCCATGTAGGTCTCGGCCGCCGCCTGCACGGCGGAGGCATGCAGCGACATCTCCGTGGCGCCCCCGAGCGTGAGGCCGTTGATGGCCGTGATCACCGGCACTTGCGCGTCGCGCAGCGACAGCACGGTGCGCTGGAAGGCCCGCACCATCGCGTCGATCGACTCCCACTCGCCGTCCTGCGCCTCCATCAGCACCAGCATCAGGTTGGCCCCGGCCGAGAACGCCTGGCCCTGCGTCGCGACGATCAGGCCGACGCCCTCGCGCTCGGCCCGGGCGATGCCCGCCTGCAGCATCGCGAGCGTGTCGCCGCCGATGGTGTTCATCTTCGAATGCAGCTCGACGGCGAAGATGCCGTCGCCGGTGTCCAGCACCGAGGCCGCGCCGTTCGACTCGACCACCTGCTGACGGTCCCGCGCACCCGCCAGGACGAGCAACTCGACCGGGTCGGCCCGGAACGACCCGGGCACGCGCATCGTGTCCCGTCCGCCTGCCAGTCCGTTGGGTAGGGCCGGCTCTCCGAGCCGGCCGTCATCCCTCATCGCCGCTGCAAATGCCTGGATGCCGATCGCATCGATGATCTCGAACGGGCCCAGCTCCCAGCCGAAGCCCCACCGCATCGCCCGGTCCACATCGTCGATGTCCCGGGCGATGTGCTGCCACACGCGCGCCGTGTAGAGCAGCGTCTCGCCCAGCGTCGCCCGCGTGAACGCCGACTCCGCTGATGTGCCGAGCATCAAGGCCTTGATGCGCCCGGCCGCGCCGCCACGCTGATCGCGAAGCGCGTCCAGGACGGGCCGGTGCACCGGGACGCGCGGGACGTACGTCCACGTCGCAGGATCGAGCACGAGGATCTCGGACGTGCCGCCAGGTCCCTTCTCGCGCTTGAAGAAGCCCTGACCCGCCTTCTCGCCGATCCACTGGCGTTCGAGCATTCCGGCGATGCGTGGGCCGACCGTGAACAGGCGGTGCAGCTCCGGGTCGCTCGTCCGCTCGACGAAGTTCCGCGCGACCTGCGTCGCCACATCGAGTCCGGTGATGTCGATCGTGCGGAACGTGGCGCTCTTCGGCCGACCGATGACGGGCCCCGTCAGCACATCGATGGTGTCGATGTCGAACGGCCCGGTCTCCCATGCCTGCAGCACTGTAAACAGGCCATGCAGACCGATGTGGTTGGCGATGAAGTTCGGCGAGTCCTTCGCCACCACGACACTGCGGCCGAGGCGGACGTCGAGCCAGTGACGCACGCGCGCCACCGTGTCGGCGCTGGTCGCCTCCACCGGGATGATCTCGACCAGCGGCATGTAGCGCGGTGGGTTGAAGAAGTGGGTGCCGACGAAGTGTCGGGCGAAGTCTTCGGTGCGGCCCTCGACGAGGCTGGCCAGCGGCAGGCCCGACGTGTTGGAGCTGACGATGGTCGTCTCGCCCCGTTGGCGGTCGATGCGCTCGAACAGCGCACGCTTGGGCTCGAGTCGCTCGACAATGGCCTCGATGATCCAGTCCGCGCCGCCGAAGTCACCCTCGTCGATGGCGCCCGTCCGGACCATCGTGGCGTGCGTCGGCGTGAACAAGGGGTCCGGCTTCAGCGCGAGCGCCCGCTTCCAGCCCGCTGCCGCGGTGGCCGCATCGACGTCCAGCAGGTGAACGGCCACGCCGGCGTTGGCCAGATGTGCCGCAATCTGTGCGCCCATCGTGCCGGCGCCGATGACGATCGCACTGCGAAGGGTCTTGGACACGACGTCCTCGATTATTCCTCCATTCACGGAATTCGGCGTAGCGCCACGCCTGCGGGTGGAAGGTCCGGAGGCGAGGCGGGGCATAATTCGCAGCCATGCCGCGTTCCACCCTCACCATCGCGTGTCTGCTCGTCGGTCTGACCCTGCCACCGCCCCTGGCGCTCGCCCAGACGCCGTCTACCCAGGCGCGTTCGTCACGCCCGGCGCGTACACCCGGCGCGGCATCGGCGTCAGGCCGGTTCGATCGCACCAGACTGGTCGAGATCACGAAGGTGGTCGAGGCGGCTGTCGCCCGCAAGGAACTGCCCGGGGCGGTCGTGGCCGTCGGCACCGAGGTGGGCGTCGCCTGGCAGACCTCGGTCGGCCAGCGGATGCTGCAGCCGGTGCCCGAGCCGATGACCGCGGACACGATCTTCGATGCGGCCTCCCTCACCAAGGTCGTCGCCACCACCACCGCGGTGATGATGCTGGTGGAGCAGGGCAAGCTCAGGCTCACCGATCGCGTGGCGGTCCATCTGCCGGGCTTCGAGAAATACGGCAAGCGCGACATCACCATCCGCCACCTGATGACGCACACGTCGGGGCTGCGTCCGGATCTTGAGTTCAACCCCGAGTGGAACGGCTACGACACGGCGATCAGCAAGGCGCTCGACGAAGTGCCGGTAGCCCGCCTGGACGAGCGCGTCATCTACTCCGACATCAACTTCTTCCTCCTCGGTCACATCGTCGGCGTCGTCGCCGGCGAGCCGCTGGACGTCTTCACGCGCACACGCGTCTTCGTGCCGCTGGGCATGAAGGACACGATGTTCAAGCCGCCCGCCGCCCTGGCCTCACGCATCGCGCCCACCGAGAAGTGCCGGCCGATCTCGTTCCCGTGCGGGCAGGACGATGGGACGTGGCTGCGCGGGGTCGTGCACGACCCGACCGCGCGCCGCATGGACAACGTCGCCGGGCATGCCGGCCTGTTCACCACCGCGGCCGACCTCGCGCGCTTCGCGCGGATGCTCCTCAACGGCGGCCAGCTCGAGGGCGTCCGCATCCTGGCGCCGCTCACCGTGGCCCGCATGACGTCGCCCTCGACGCCGCTCGGCGAGCGCAACATCCGCGGCCTCGGCTGGGACATCAACTCGAGCTTCTCGGCCAACAAGGGCGATTTGTTGCCGTCGCGGTCGTTCGGCCACACCGGCTTCACCGGCACGTCGCTGTGGGTCGACCCTGGCACGAAGACCTTCATCGTCTTCCTCTCCAACCGCGTGCACCCCGACGGCAAGGGCGACGTCGGCATCCTCCGCTCCCGCGTCGCCAACATCGTCGGCGGGGCCATTCGCGTGGCGCCGGCACCGGTGGTCGACACGCACGACTTCGCGCAGGTCGGCCCGTCCGGGGCCACCCCAGGCCGTCCCGCGCCGGCACGTACCCTCAACGGCATCGACGTCCTGCAGGCGGAGGGCTTCGCGCGCCTCGCGGGACGCAAGGTGGGTCTGCTGACCAACCACACCGGTCGCACGCGCGGCGGGCAGTCGACCATCGACGCGTTCCATGGCGCGAAGAACCTCACGCTCGTTGCGCTGTTCAGTCCCGAGCACGGCATCCGCGGCATCCTCGACGAGGATGTGCCGTCCTCGGTCGACGAGAAGACCGGCCTGACGATCCACTCGCTGTACGGCAAGACCCGGCGCGTCACGCCGGAGATGCTGCAGGGCATCGACACGATGGTCGTCGACCTGCAGGACATCGGCAGTCGCTTCTACACCTACATGTCGACGCTCGGCCTGTTGCTCGAGGAAGCCGCGCCGCGCGGCATCGAGGTGGTCGTGCTCGACCGCCCGAATCCGATCAACGGCTGGCAGATCGAGGGACCGAAGCCCGATCCGCTGCCGGACGGGGCCGAGCGCAGCTTCATCGCCTACTTCCCGACGATGCCGGTGCGGCACGGAATGACGCTGGGCGAGCTCGGCAAGCTGTTCAACGAGGAGCGCAAGATCGGCGCCAGGCTGACCATCGTCGAGATGAAGGGCTGGTCGCGCGAGGCCTGGTGGGACGAGACGATGCTGATGTGGGTCAACCCGTCGCCGAACATGCGCAACCTGACGCAGGCGACGCTCTATCCGGGCATCGGGGCCGTGGAGTACGCCAACCTGTCGGTGGGACGCGGTACGGATGCGCCGTTCGAGCGCATCGGAGCCCCGTGGATCGACGGCGTGCAACTGGCAGAAGCGCTCAACGCGCGCAATCTGCCGGGCATCCGCTTCTATCCGATCGTCTTCACCCCTGCGTCGAGCGTGTTCAAGGACGAGGAATGCCAGGGCGTCTACTTCATCGTCACGGACCGGAGCGCGCTGCGACCGGTGCGTGTCGGCCTCGAGCTGGTGAGTGCGTTGTCGCGCCTCTTCCCCGGCAAGCTGGATCTGAAGCGCACGGCCACGCTCTACGGGTCAGCCGATCAGCTCGCGCGGGCCATGACGGGCGAGGATCCCGAGCAGCTGTCGGCGCAGTGGGCCGCCGACGAGGTCAACTGGCGGACACTGCGGTCGAAGTATCTGCTGTATCGGTGACGGGAACCGGGAACCGGGAACCGGAAGCCGGAAACCGATGGGAGGGACGCCTCGCCGAGGCGTCCGTTCGCCCCCGTGGCAAGGAAACCTCGCATGAAGCTCGTGTTGCTGCCGCTGTTCGCCCTGCTGATACTGCCGCCCAGCGCGTCCGCCCAGCCGACGGACTGCCTGCCGCTCCTGCCGACGGGCACGCAGGGGGGCGCGCTGCTGCCAGGCGCCATGATGAACGTGCGGTTCGGCGGCACGGAGGGGGCGCCGCTCGCGCTCGACGTCTATCCGCATGCCGACAGGGCAACGCGTCCGCTCGCCGTGGTGCTGCGCGGCGGCACGGGGACGGTCGGACAGCGCTCGTCGTACGTCGGGCAGCTCGTCGAGACGCTCGGTGATGCGGGCTATGTCGTCGCCGCCACCGACTATCGCTCGCCGAGCCTCGACGCCTCTGCCGAGGATCTGACGGCCGCGCTGCGCCTGCTGACGATGTGCCATGCCGCGGCGCTGCACGTCGATCAGTACAAGGTCGTGCTGGTGGCCGAAGACACGGCGGCCCCGATGGCGCTGCTCGTGGCCGCACGGCTGAAGGAACTGCGGCTCGGTCGACATGCCGGTGCGCCCGCGCCCCCGACCGCCGTCGTCGTGGTGGGCGGTCGCTTCACCAACGCGCCCGCGCCGGTGGTGCCGACCCGCGTCGTTCATGGGGGTGACGATTCCGAGGTGCCGGTGACCGAAGCACACGCCCTCTGTCGACGAGGCACGGGCGGCTGCGAGGTCGTGGAGGTGGCGGGGGCCAGCCATCGCGCCGAGAACTGGTGGCCGTCACAGTGGTCGTACAAGGCCGCACTGCTGGAGTGGCTGGCGCCCCACGTCGGCGCCGTGCCGGCGCCGGCACGGCCCGCCGCCGCCGCTGGAGGCGGCCCGGCTTCTTCGGGGCACGCCCCGGCCGGAGGTGGTCTTCGCAAGCGCATCGTGTACGACGAGGCGCACGGGCTGTCGCTCGACGCCTGGGTGCCGTCCGCGACGTCACCGACGCCCGCCGTGGTCCTCGTGCATGGGGGCGGCTGGGAGGCGGGTGACCGTGTGACCTACATCGCGCCGATGTTCGCCCTCGCAGCCGCGCGAGGGTGGGCGTGGCTGTCCATCGACTATCGCCTCACGCCGGAGGTGACCAATCGCGAGCAGGTGACGGACGTCCGTGCCGCGCTGGCGTACGTCCGTGCGCACGCCGCCGAACTCCGCATCGACCCGAGGCGCCTCGTGCTCGTGGGCGAGTCGGCCAGCGGGCAACTGGTGACGCACGTGGCGGCGAGCGAGCCGACGCTGGCGGGTGTCGTGTCGTTCTACGGGGTGTACGACCTCGTGGCGATGGCCGGCGACCCCGCCAACCCGCGGTCGCTGGCGCGCCGCCTGTTCCGCATCATGACGATGGACGCGGCGGCGCAGGCCACGCTGCGCGAGTTCTCGCCGGGATTGCGCGCGTCGAAGGCCCTTCCACCGCTGCTGCTGATCGCCGGCACCGCCGATCGCCTGATCGCGCAGCAGCGCGCGTATGCGGCCGCGCTGACGACGACAGGTGCGCGGGTGGACACCGTTGAAGTCGACGGGGCGCCCCACGGCATGGAAGCGTGGCACGAGGAGTCCGGCTGGAGAGTCTGGGAGCAGCAGGTCGGCGCCTGGATCCAGCGCATTGTCAAATGATTCAAGATTCACAATTCAGAATGAAGCTCAGCTCGGAGCTCCGCCACGCTCCGCGCCACGATGATGTGCGGGAGCGCCAGACCGTGCTGGCCGCGCGTTCATCGTGAACTCTGAATGTGCCTCTTCCGGGATCAGCGTGGGTAGAGGTACAGGAAGCCGCAGGCCTTCGGGCGACCTTCAGGTGCTGCGTCTGCGCTGCCGCGAAGGCGTCGGTGCGATCGGCCCACGACACCCCAACGTGCCGGACGCCGTGTGCGGACAGTCGACAGGCGTCACCCGTGCATGCAGGAATGTCTGGTGCTGACACACGTCGAGGTGGCGCCGGCGGCCCGCCCCACCCACCCACGCCTGGCCCGGAAAAACCCGAATTCTTGACCTGAATGCAGCGCAGCTCAGCTCAGTGCTCGCTGCGCTGAGCATCACGATGATGTGCGGGAGCGCCGACCGTGCTGGCCCCGCGCTTCATTCTGAACTTTGAATCGTGAATTACCTGACGTGCCTGCCGCCGTCCACGCGGAGGGTCTCGCCGGTGATGAAGCCGGTGGTCACCAGCAGCAGCACGGCGCGGGCGATCTCCATCTCGCCGCCCCAGCGCTGCAGCGGCGTGGCGCGTGCGACCTCCTCGCGTTCCTCCGCGTCGAGATCGGGCGGCGGCACGATCGGCCCCGGGGCGATGGCGTTCACCAGGATGTTGTCCGGCGCGAGCTCCAGCGCCAGCGCCTCGGTCAGCGCCTTCACGCCCGCCTTCGCCACGTAGTACGCGACGAAGCCCGTGTAGCCCGGCCGACCGCTCGCGGGCAGCCAGTCCGTGAAATTCACGATGTGGGCCTGCGGCCGGGCGCGCAGCATCGGCAACATCGCCTGCGTGACGTGGAACGCCGACGACAGGTTGGCGTCGATGTCGTCCCGCCACGCCTGTTCGTCGATCTCGGCCAGCGGCCGCGACACGTACGTCGACGCCATGTTGACGACGATGTCGAGGCCGCCGAACTCGCGCTGGATGTCGGCGGCGAGGGCCGCGCAGTCCGCCGGCTGGCTGACATCGGCCTTCAGGACGATCGCGCGCTGGCCCAGATCCCGCACCCGCGCCGCCGTCTCCTCGGCCTCCTGCTTCGACGAGCGGTACGACAGGGCGACGTCGGCGCCGGCGCGTGCCAGCTCCTCGGCCACCACCCGCCCGATGCGCTTGCCGCCGGTCACCAGTGCCAGTCTGTGTGTCAGCATCGCCTTACATTCTGTACAGCATCAGGTACACGAGCACGCCGGTGACCGAGACGTACATCCACAGCGGCCACGTGATGCGGGCGATGCGGCGGTGCTGGTCGAAGCGCCGTGCCAGGGCCCGCGAGACGGTGATCAGCACGAGCGGCACGATGGCGATCGCCAGGATCACGTGCGAGATCAGGATGGCGAAGTACACCACCCGGATCGGGCCGGTGCCGGTGAACGGGCGCGACCCGATGTTGGCGTGATAGACGACGTAACTCGCCAGGAACAGCACCGACGTGGCCAGCGCCGCCAGCATGCACAGGCGGTGGGCCTCCACCCGCTTCTGGCGGACGAAGACGAAGCCGGCGAGCAGGAACAGCGACGCCAGGGCGTTGAGGCTGGCGTTGAGCGCGGGAAGGTCTGAGATGGACACGGTCGTGGCGGCCGTCAGGGCACGCGGGTGGCGATCATGAACAGCCAGATCAGCGGCAGGTAGATGATCGAACCGAGGAACAGCTGACGTGCCGTGCGGCGATGCAGGTCGCGCGCGAAGCGCACCGCGAGGAACAGGAAGGCGAGACCGAGCACCAGCGCCACCCCGAAGTACAGCGGACCGGCGAGGCCCGTCAGCGCCGGGGCCAGGCTGACCGGGATCAACGCGGCCGTGTACATCACGGTCTGCCGAGCCGTGCTCCGCCCCGTCGGTTCCACCACCGGCAACACCGGGAACCCCGCCCGCTCGTACTCCTCGCGGAACAGCCACGCGAGGGCGAGGAAGTGCGGCATCTGCCACAGGAACACGATGGCGAACAGCAGCCAGGCCTCGCGCCCGAGCGTGTCGGTCGCGGCGGCCCACCCGATCACCGGCGGCAGGGCGCCCGGGATCGCCCCGACGACCGTCGCCAGCGACGTGCGCCGCTTCATCGGCGTGTACCAGATGACGTAGCTGACCAGCGTGGCGAAGGCCACCAGCGCGCTGAGATGATTGACGCCGAAGGACAGCTGCGCGAGGCCGATGGCGCTGAGCAGCATCCCGAAGACGTACGCCCGCAGCGGCGTCATGCGCCCGTCGGGCAGCGGCCGCAGGCGCGTCCGCGCCATCAGCGCATCGACGTCCTGCTCGTACAGCTGGTTCAGCACCGCCGACCCACCCGCCACCAATGCCGTGCCCACGACCGTGTGGAACAGGGTCAGGGCGTCAACGTGCCCGGCCACACCTAGCCAGTAGCCGACACCCGTCGTGAAGACCACGAGCAGATTCAGCCGCGGCTTGGTCAGCTGCAGGTAGTCCGACATCCGGGTCGAGGTCAGGGGATAGGCGATGGCTTCGGGCCGCATCACGCGCTTTCGGGGCAGACGCCCCAAATTCCGATTATTTCACAGCGGGACAGGTCAGGGCGCCTGCGGCGCCGGCGCGCCGGCCGCGCGCAGCTTGCGCATCACGCGGTCCTCGATCCACTGCACGCTCCACCAGTCGACCGGCGTCACGAACTCGCCGTGCAGCACCATCGTGAAGTGCAGGTGGTCGCCCCCGGCCAGGCCCGTCTGGCCACTGCGTCCGAGCTCGCCGTTCATCTCGACGGTCTGCCCTTCCTGGACGCCGATGGAGCTGAGGTGGGCATACAGCGACTGCAGGCCCATACCGTGATCGACGATCACGCAGTTGCCGTAGATCCCGAGGAAGCCGGCAAAGATCACGACGCCGCGATTGGCGGCGAGAATCGGCGCGTTCTGCGTCGAGGCGAGATCGAAGCCGAGGTGCACCTGCTGGTCGACCGCCTTGCCCTGATAGGTGTAGGTGCGGTCGTCGGCGAAGCCGGCCTCGACCGCGGAGTTCATCATCTGGCGGAACGGCCCCCGCCACAGGATCTCCTTCGCGGTCTTCGTGCGGCCGAGTGTCCGGATCGTCTCGTTGTTGGCCTTGCGCAGGTCGCGGTTGATCACGAGGTAGCTGGCCAGCAGGTCGTTGGCGTCCTTGACGACGAGGTCCGGGGTGTTCTGCAGGATCGCCGGCACCACCTTCTGCAGGAAGGCATCGTCGAGCGGGATGGTGCTCTTGCGGAACTGCTTGGCGGTGACCTTCGAGTCCAGGCTGGCGGTGGCGGCGTTGCCGGCCTCGTCGCGAGCCCACAGGGAGACGGGCGTCGACGCGGCCTGGTTGAACAGAAACGGGAAGAAGGCGACGCGCAGGCCCGGCGCGGCGTTGGGGATGCCGGCGCCACTGGCCGCCATGCCCGGATACTCGCGGTCGCCCACGCGCACGCCGGACGGCACATCGGCCGGGTTCACCTGATAGACGACGACTTCGGCGCCGCCCTGGTTGATGAAGTGGAACTGCGACAGCACGGTGACCGTCGGCGGCGTCAGGCGCACCTGCAGGTCCTTGCGGAACGTCGAGCTGACCTGCCGCAGGCCGAAGAGCACGGGACGCGTCGCGTTGACGACCAGCGTCGCCGGACCGGTCTTCAGGGAGGGCGCCGTCTGCCGGCCGATGACGCCGGTGACGGCGACGCGGTCGGCCGCAGGCGTGATGGCCAGGCCCTGCGGCGTGGCCAGCGAGCCCATCGGCATTGCCGTCCCGCCCTGCTCGAGGCTCACATCGAGCGCCGTGACCACGCCGCCCGGCGCGAAGACGTCGAGCTTCAGATCCGTCTTCTGGCCGACCACCGTCGTCGGCGCACCGAGGGTGATGGCGGGCCCGGCGGCCCGCCCCGCCAGGAACCACACGAGGCCGACCGCAATCAACAACGCCAGGAGCAACGCCAGCAACGTCCGCATCCCCGCGATGATAGTTGATGGAGGGAGGGACCGCTCGCCGAGCGGTCCGCGCGACGGTCGCGGCGGTTGACAGCCCGGCCGGTTGCCCGTAATCTTGTTCGTCTGTGTGCCTGGACGGCGGTATCGTCTAGGGGTTAGGACACGTGGTTCTCAGCCACGGGACCGGGGTTCGAATCCCCGTACCGCTACCAACCATGGCGCTCAGCAGCCAGTCGACCAGCCCCGCGATGCGGGGCTTTGTCGTCTAGATGCGATCCCGCTTCCTGCTCGCCGCCGCCTTCGGGCTCGCCGCGGGTCTCGCCGGTCTGGCGCTCGGCCAGCTCCCGTTCTTCCGCGTCATCGAGTCGAAGCTCTACGACCTCGACCTGCGCTGGACCGTCGATCCGGCCCGAGCCGATCCGTCCATCGTCATCGTCGAGATCGACGAGATCAGCATGCGCCGCCTCGAGCCCGTCGTCGGGCGCTGGCCGTGGCCACGGCTGGTGCATGCGTCGGTCATCGACTACCTCGCCCGCGGTCCGGCCAGGGCGGTGGCCTACGACGTCAGCCTCACCGATCGCGACCGGCGCACCGGCTTCGACGCCGGCGGCACAACCTGGACTGGCGCCGAATCCGACCAGGCGCTGGTCGACTCGACGCGCGCGGCGGGCAACGTCATCCATCTCGCCGACGCCGTGTTCGAGGGGGCCGCGGATGCGCAGGGCGTCGAGCGGGCGCTGACGGCGGCACCCCAGGGCGCCTATCGCCTGGACGACAGCGTCGACCTGCGTCCTGGGCTGTCGGGCCCGTACCCCGGGCTCGGCGAGGCCGCGATGGCCCTTGGGCACAACCTCATGCTGGTGGACGAGGACGGCCCGGTCCGGCAGGTCATCCCGTTCGTCCGGCGCGACGGGCTGTTCCTGCCGTCGCTGGGCGTGGTGGCGGCGCAGATGGCGCTGCAGGTCCCGAGCGGGGACATCGCGCTCGACGGCGACCACCTGCGCATCGGTCCCACCCGCCTGCCGGTACCGCGCGTGGCCATCCCGAGATTCGACGACGAGGCAGGGCCGACCCGGTACGGGCGTCGTGCGGCCATCCGCTACCGCGGTCCGGCCATCCTGCCCGACGGCCGGACGCCGACCTACCCGACCTACTCCTTCTACGACCTCTTCTACTCCGAGCAGCAGTTGCTCGAGGGGCAGACGCCGCTGGTCGACCCGGGGCGCTTCGCCGGCAAGCTGGTCTTCATCGGGGTCACGGCGGTCGGGCTGAAGGACGTCTTCGCGGCGCCGCTCGGCGAGACCGGCGCGATGTCCGGCCCGACGATTCACGCCAATGTGGCGGACATGATCCTGTCCGGGCGGGTCATCAACCGCCTCGCGCCCTGGTTGTGCGTTCTCCTCGCGCTGCTCGTTTCCGTTGGTGCAAGGGTCGCGGTGATGCCGACGCGGGTCTCGCTCGGCGTCGCGGGCGCCGTGGGGGTACTCGCGGTGGTCCACGTGGCGGGCGTGGCGGCGTTCGGACGCGGACTGTGGGTGCCTCTGGTGCCCTCCACGCTGGGCTGGATGCTGGCGACGGGCAGCGGGTTCGCCTATCAGTACCTGGTCGAAGGACGCGAGAAGCGGCAGGTGCGGGGGCTGTTCTCGCGGTACCTGTCGAAGGACGTGTACGAGCAGGTGCTGGCCAATCCCGCGCTGGCCGAACTCGGCGGCAAGCGCCGCCACATGTCGGTGCTGTTCTCGGACATGCGCGGGTTCACGACGCTCTCCGAGCGTGGGGATCCCGAGGCGCTCGTCCAGCAGCTCAACGAGTATTTCTCGCGGATGGTGGACGTCGTCTTCGCGCACCGCGGCACGCTCGACAAGTTCGTCGGCGACATGGTGATGGCGCTGTACGGCGCGCCGCTGGACGATGAGGATCACGCCGAGCATGCGGTGGCCACGGCCGTGGCGATGGTCAGGGCCCTGGAGGAGCTGAACCGGGGCTGGGCGGCCGAGGGCCGGCCGACGCTGGGCATCGGGATCGGCATCAACTCCGGCGAGATGATTGCCGGCACCATCGGCTCGCGGCAGGTGCGCAGCTACACGGTGATCGGCGATGCCGTCAATCTCGGCGCGCGTCTCGAGTCCCTGAACAAGGACTACGGCACCGCGATCATCATCAGCGAGGCGACCCGACAGCAGTTGCGCATGCCCTGGCCGTTGCGGCCGCTGGGCAGCGTGGTGGTCAAGGGCAAGAGCGTGGCGGTCGATATCTACGAAGTCATCGTCGAGCCCGGTGGGCCGGGGCCGTCGGGCGAGCCGCCAGTGGCGAACATGTGATTCAGGAAGGTCATCAACCGTGAAGGTCATCCGCACAGTGCTGTCCCTTTCCGTGCTGCTCGGGCTCGCGAGCCCGGCGGCCGCGCAGTTCGGACTCCTCGAGCAGGGCGCCAAGCGCGCCAAGCAGGTCAGCGACTTCAACTGGTCCGACGAAGAGAAGGCGGCGCTCGGCCAGAAGGTCAGCGAACTGGTCCGGCAGCGGTATGGCGTGGTGCAGGATCCCGCCGTGCACAAGTACGTCACGCTGGTCGGCCGCACGGTCACCGAGAAGAGCACGAAGCCGGGCCTGCCCTGGACCTTCATCGTGCTCGACACCGATGCCGTCAACGCCTTCGCGGCGCCGCATGGCTACGTGCACATCACGCGGGGCGCCCTCGCGCTGATGAAGGACGAGTCGGAGCTGGCCGGCGTGCTCGCGCACGAGATCGTCCACGTGGCCGAGGAACACACCATCGACGCCCTGAAGAAGAACACGCTCAAGAGCGCGGCGGCCGAGCAGGTGGCCGGCGGCAACGGCCTGATCGAGTTCCTGGCCAACGCCGCCTACAACAACATCCTCGACAACGCCTACAGCCGCGGCGACGAAGGTGCGGCCGACACGCAGGGCATCACGCTGATCAGCAAGGCCGGCTACGCGCCGCAGGGGCTCGGCAGCTTCCTCACCACGCTGGCCGATCGCAACAAGAGCGCGACCGAGAAGCGGGGCCTGTTCAGCTCGCACCCCGAGATGCAGGCGCGTCAGGACAAGCTGACCACGACCATCACGAAGGGCCAGCTGGCCGGCACGCAACTGGTGGCCGACCGCTACAAGGCGACGATCAAGTACAAGCCGGTGCCGCAGTCGCAGATCGCCACCGTTGCCGCGGGCACGAAGGGTCTGGCCGGCGGATCCTCGGCCAGCGCCAAGGACAGCAAGAGCGGCACGACGGCCAAGGCCGACCCGCCGCAGGAGGCACCCAAGAAGAAGGGCTTCGGCCTCGGCAAGCTGGTGTCCGGTGGCGGCAGTGAATCCAAGTCGGCCCAGGTGGTCGGCTCCGGAGGCGCGCGAGGCCTGGACCCGGAGAAGGACGCCAAGGGCGGCGGCAATCCAGCCGTGGTGGCCGTGAAGGTGACGCCCGCCGACCTGCAGGCCTTCAAGAAGGCCGGGTCGCTGACGTAAGCGTGTCGATACCCGTTCTGATCGGTGTGCTGGTGCTGGCCCTGGCCCTCGCGGCTCGGGCCGGCACCCGCAACACCTATGTCAAGCGCAAGCTGGTGTTGTCGCTGGCGCTCGCCAGCGCGTACCTGATCGCCCACGTCGTGTCCCTGTGGGTGGGCACGCCGCCTGGCATCGCGCGCACCCTCGGCACCATCGAGCCCGTGCTGCTGGTGCTCGCCGCCAGCAACCTGATCGTGGTGCTGGCGGTGAACCCGTACCGACAGGACCGCCTGCCGGCGCACCTGCCCGCGATTCTCCAGGACGCCATCACGGTGGCCATCTTCGCCACCGTCGTCGTCCTCTTCTTCAACGATCGACTCCAGCTCACGGCCGCCGCCGGCGCCGTGGTCCTCGGGCTGGCCCTGCAGGACACGCTCGGCAACGCCATCGCCGGACTCGCCCTGCAGGCCGACCAGCCCTACAAGGTCGGCGACTGGATTCGCGTCGGTGACCACGAGGGCCGCGTCACCCAGATCTCGTGGCGATCGACCGTCCTGCGGACGCGCGAGAGCACGCTGGTCGCCCTCCCCAACAGCAGCATCGCCGATGGCGCCATCGTCAACTTCTCGGAGCCGGCGCCGCCCACGCGCATCTTCGTCGACGTCGGCGTGGCCTACGCCGCGCCGCCCAATCACGTGAAGGCGATCATCGTCGAGGCCATCGCCCAGGTCCCCCTGGCGATGCCGACGCCGCCGCCGGACGTGCAGCTGCTCGATTTCGGCACCTCGTCGATCACCTATCGGTGCCGGTGCTTCATCCAGGACATGGAGCGATCGTCGATGGCGCAGGACCAGATGCGCACGGCCATCTGGTACACCTTCCAGCGTCACGGCATCGAGATCCCGTTTCCGATTCAGGTCGAGTATGCCGGCGGCGACATGCCCGTCGTGACGTTCCCGGAGCAGGCGCACCTGCACACGCTGATCGGCAACAGCGCGCTGCTGGGCGGACTGACGGCCGACGCGCGCGCGCAACTGGCCGCATCGGCTCGTCCGAGACTCTACGGCGCCGGCGAAGTGGTCGTACGGCAGGGCACGGCCGGGGGCACCGCGTATCTCATCGGGCGTGGCGTCGCCCGGGTGAGTCTCGGGCCGGAGGACCTGGAGGTCGCACGGCTGCAGGTGGGCGAGATCTTCGGGGAGATGTCGTGGCTGACGGGCGATCCGCGCTCGGCCACGGTCACGGCGGTCGAGGACACGCTGGTGTTCGAGCTCGACGAGAGCGTGCTGCGCGATCTGGCGACGGCCTCAGAGGGCGTGCTCGACACGCTGGCCGACGCCGTGTCCCGGCGGCGGCTCGAGCTGGAGTCCCTCTCGGCCGACACGGCACAGCGCCACCTGAAGGCGCTCGAGCCCCCGCACACGCTGGTGGCCCGGATGAAGCGGTTCCTGCGGCTGGGCTGACCGCGCGGCGGCGACGGTCATGATCCGCCGGAAAACACGAAAGGCGCGGCGGTATACCCGCCTGCGCCTCCGTGTGCTGTCCTGCTGTGCTGAAGGGTTGGACGCACGGGTGCGTCCGTTGGTCGCGTCGCCGGACATCTGCCAGCCGCCTACGCCTGCCTACCCAATCGGCCCGCGCGCGCGCCACCTTTACCGATAGCGCCCCTCCCGGTACCCACGGTCGTATCCCTGCTGGAACGACTGGCGATACTCGTACTTGTACTGCTCACGCGACCCGTACCGACCGTTGTAGCCCTCGTCGCCCTCGCGGTACTTCTTCTTGCGCGTCGGCTCGTAGCGATCGTTGTCGCGCGCGTCGTTCCGCCCGTCGCGATAGCCGTCCTCGAAGCCGCGCTGTGATGCGGGCGATCGTCCGTAGGCGCCACCGTCCCGCGGGTCCCAGCCGCCCTGCGGACGGTAACCTCCGTCGGGATAGCCGTAGGCGGGGCGTCCGTAGCCGCCATTGCCACGGAAGCGGTCGTACCCGGCGAGATAGCCTTCGGCAAAGCCTCGACGGAACAGGTCCGCATCGCGGCTGCCACCGCCGTTGCCCCAGCCCCAGCCGCTGTTGCCGCGGCGGAACTCGTCGTGCTGCCGGTAGTCGCGACGGCGACCGCTCCGCGCATCGCGTTCGCCCTCCCGCAGGCCCGACCGGTAGCCATTGTCGTAGACGCGCTGGACGTCGCCGCGCGACTGACCCCACTGGGCGCGGGCCACGACGGGCTGAGACGAGGACGCCGCTGGCGTGCCGATGACGATCAGCGACGCGACGGCGAGAGTGGCAAGGGTCCGTGTCATGGTGTCCTCCTTCGGGGCGAACACCAGGGAAGGAATCAAGCGGCGTGCCAGCGCCCGTGTCCGCTCACCAGGACACCTCGACGTTGTCCTATTCGGTCCAGACGAGCACACGGGACTCGTCGCTCTTGCGCAGGAAGAGCGGACCGGGACCGGCACTCTCGACGTCCTCGATCGACAGTCGAAGGTTGTCGAGGCCGACTTCGTCGCGGTTGATGTCGATGCGACCGTCCGGCGACAGCCGCAGGAACCACATCGGCACGGTCAGCCTGACGAGGGTGCGCTCGCGCGCGGAGAACACCAGGACGTGCAGGTTGGCGACGGTTCCCCCGCGCCTGCGTCGCTCGGCCAGCACCTTGCGGGACATCTCGGGCCCCGCGGGCCCGGACACGACGATCGGGGCGACTCCGGCGAATCGCTTCAGGATGACGGCGGCCTCGCGCTCGTAGTCGTTGGCAGAGGCGGCGGTCGTCACGGCGACCTGCTGACGCACGACGTAGGCGCAGCTGCCCGCCAGCGCGATGATGCCGAGGACGAGCACCATCAGCATGCCCAGCACGATCGGAAGCCAGCGTCGTACGGCCATCTGAACAGGAGAGACGTTATCCGCGACTGAGGCGTTCGAGCAACCGCATCGCCCGGTGTGGCATTCCTGCGTGTCCTCGTCGGTCTCGCTGCAACAGGACCATCTCACGATAGGTGACGGCTAAGTCGCGGATAACCTTCGCCCGCAGGTGGTACTGCCACTTAGCGCCACACTTGCAGGCTGCCGGGAGAAATCACGTTATGCTTGGGCGTTTACCAGGCGTTCCCCTCCCGGAGTCATGGCCATGGCAAAGACACGTAAGTCATCGAACACAGGTATCGGCAGCAGTCGCGAGTTGCTCACATGGGCGTTCCATGGTCTCGAGCAGGAGATCGCCACCACGCGCGCGCGTCTGGCGGAGCTCGAGTCGCAGGCGCGCAAGCTGCGCACATCAGCCAGGGGAGCCGCGCCGGCCGCCGCCGCCGCCCCGGCTGCGGCCGACACGGCCGCGCCCAAGGTGCGCAAGAAGCGCAAGCTCAGTGCCGATGCTCGTCGCCGGATTGCCGAGGCGCAGAAGCGCCGCTGGGCGAAGGCGAAGGCCGGCAAGGAATAGCGCGGCCCCACAGCCGCGCACACGCCGCGGCTTCGGCAATCGTGCCGGCGTGGATGCGCGCGATGGCATCCACGTCCGGCGCGTAGCCACCGGCCATGCTCACGGCGACGGGCACGCGCTCCGCGTAGCACCGACCGAGCACGATGGCGTCGCGACGCCTGAGCCCCGCCTCGGTCAGGCGCATGCGACCCAGTCGATCGCCTTCATAGGGATCGGCTCCCGCGACGAAGAAGACCAGATCCGGACCTGACGCGAGCACGAGGTCGAGCGCGCCAGTCAGGTGCGCCAGATACTCGTCGTCGGCGATGCCGTCGGGCAGCGGCACGTCCAGGTCGCTGCGTTCCTTGCGGAACGGATAGTTCGACGCGCCGTGCAGCGAGCAGGTGAAGACGCGCGCGTCGTGTTCGAAGATCGCCGCCGTGCCATTGCCCTGATGCACGTCGAGATCGATCACGGCGACGTGTCGGACGCGACCGGTGTCGAGCAGGGTGGCGGCCGCGACGGCGACGTCGTTGAACACGCAGTAGCCCTCACCGCGGTCGCGGAAGGCGTGATGCGTGCCCCCGGCGAGATTGGCCGAGACGCCGTCCTGCAGCGCCGCCCTCGCGGCATCGAGGGTCCCGCCCACGGATCGGCGTGACCGCTCGACCATCTGTGGCGACCACGGGAAACCGATGCGCCGCTGCTCTTCGCGGGTCAACTGCCCGTCACGCACGCGCGCGACGTAGTCCGCGGTGTGGACGCGCGTCAGGTCGTCCCAGGCGACCGCCCCGGGCTCATGCAACGCGTCGGCGGGCAGGATGCCGTCCTCGAGGACGCGCGCCCGCAGGCGTGCGTACTTGTCCATCGGGAACCGGTGGCTGGCCGGCAGGGGCAGGACGAAGTGATCGCAGTAGAACGCCCGCACGCAGGTGTTACGGGGTGGGTGCCGACTCGCCTCGAGCTGCCACCTTGAAGGCCTTGCGCGCCGCCCGGATGGTCGTGTCCACGTGGTCGGTGGTGTGCGCGCCCGACAGGAACCACGCCTCGAACTGCGACGGAGGAAGGTAGATCCCCTGGGCGAGCATGGCTTGGAAGAACCGCCCGTAGGCCGCCGCGTCCGCCCCCCTCGCATCGTCGTAGTTCCTCACCGGCTGATTGGTGAAGAAGACGGTGAGGAGCGACCCGACACGGTTGATGCTGACGTCGGTGCCGGCGCGGTGCGCGGACTCGGAGAGGCCCTCGGCCAGGAGGGCGCCGAGGCGCTCGAGCTTCGCGTACAGTTTGTCGGACAGCTGGGAGAGCGCCCAGAGGCCGGCCGCCATGGCCATCGGGTTGCCCGACAGCGTGCCGGCCTGATAGACGGGCCCATCGGGCGCCACCATGCGCATCAGGTCCTCGCGACCGCCGTACGCGCCCACGGGCAGCCCGCCACCGATGATCTTGCCGAGGCAGGTCAGGTCGGGCCGTACCCCGAGCAGGTGCTGCGCGCCGCCCCGCGACGCGCGGAACCCGCTGATGACCTCGTCGAAGACGAGCAGGGCGCCGCTCCGGTCGCACAACGCGCGGAGGCCTTCGAGAAAGCCTGGCTCGGGAGGCACGACGCCCATGTTGCCGGCGATGGGTTCGACCAGCACGGCGGCCACGCCGCCCTTCACGCGCCCGACCACGGCGTCGACCGACGCCAGGTCGTTGTAGCGTGCCGTCAGGGTGAGGGCCGCGGCGGCCTTCGGGATGCCGGGTGACGTCGGCACACCGAGCGTCACGGCGCCACTGCCGGCCTCGACGAGGAAGCCGTCGGCATGGCCGTGATAGCAGCCGGCGAACTTGAGGACGGCGTCACGCCCCGTCGCGGCCCGGGCCACGCGCAGCACGCTCATCGCGGCCTCGGTGCCGGAACTCGTGAAGCGCACGAGTTCCATCGACGGCACCAGCGAACGCACCAGTTCGGCCATCTCGATCTCGAGACACGTCGGGGCGCCGAAGCTGGTGCCGTGCCGGGCCGTCTTCGTCAGCACGCTCAGCAGGCCCTTCGGCGCGTGGCCGTGGATGAGCGGCCCCCACGACATCACGTAGTCGAGGTACGTCCGTCCATCCTCGTCCGTGATGGACGCCCCCTTGCCGCGCTTCATGAAGCGCGGCGTGCCGCCGACGGCCTTGAACGCCCGGACGGGACTGCTGACGCCACCGGGCATCACCTGCTGTGCCCGCGCGAACAACTTCGCCGACCGCGTTGCCTGTCGCTCTGCCATGCGCGTGTGACCTCGAGAGGGGGAATCCGGCGCGTGCGTCAGAGCAGCCGCGCGGCGTGTCGTGCGTAGTACGTGATGATGGCATCGGCCCCGGCGCGCCGAATCGACACCAGCGACTCCATCATCGCGCGGGCTTCGTCGATCCAGCCGTTGGCGGCCGCGGCCTTGACCATCGAGAACTCGCCGCTGACGTGGTAGGCCGCCGTTGGCAGCCCGAAGGTGTCCTTGACCCGCCAGAGGATGTCCAGATAGGGAAGCGCCGGCTTCACCATCACCATGTCCGCGCCCTGATCGATGTCCAGGGCCACCTGCCGCAGCGCTTCGCGCGCGTTGGCGGGATCCATCTGATGGCTGCGGCGGTCGCCGAACGCCGGCGTCGATTCGGCGGCCTCACGGAACGGCCCGTAGAAGGCCGAGGCGTACTTCGCGGCGTAGCTCATGATCGCCGTGTCGGCGTACCCGCCGCGATCCAGCCCGTCGCGGATGGCACCGATGCGCCCGTCCATCATGTCCGACGGCGCCACGACGTCGGCGCCGGCCTCGGCATGCGACAGCGCCTCCTGCACGAGCAGATCGACGGTGGGATCGTTCTCGACGATGCCGTCGGTCACGAGGCCGCAGTGGCCATGCGACGTGTACTCGCAGAGGCAGACGTCGGTCACGATGACGGTCTGCGGCTGCGCGGCGCGGATGGCACGGACGGCCGCCTGCACGGGCCCCTGCGGGTCACTGGCGCTGCTGCCACGCTCGTCCTTGTGCGCCGGCAACCCGAACAGCAGCACCGACGTCACGCCGTCACCCGCGGCCGCCTCGACCTCCCGCACGATCTCGTCCACCGACATCTGCGCCACGCCGGGCATCGAGCCAATCGGCTTGTGGACGCCCTCGCCAGGGCAGACGAACAACGGGTAGATGAACTGTGACGGCTCGAGATGGGTCTCGCGCACCAGCGCCCGAAGGCCCGGCGTGCGGCGAAGACGACGAGGGCGGTGCGTGAGGTCGAGGGCCATGAGGCTCAGCGCTGGCGGCGGCTGCGGACGTGCGCGACGATGGCGTCCACGAGCGACGGAATCGTGTACGGCGCCTGCGGCATGATGCTCGTGGCCACGCCGAGTTGCTGGGCAGCCTCCGCGGTCACGGGACCGATCGACGCCACCAACACCTGCTGCAGCAGGTCGGCCGCCTGTTCCTCGCCGAGATTGGTCACAAAATGTCGGACGCTCGATGCGCTCGTGAAGGTCACGATGTCGACGTCGCCTTCGAGCAGCTTCTTGTAGATGTCGGGCTGGCCTTCCTGGCCCCAGGTGGCGCGCACGGTGCTGTAGGCCGCGATGTCGTCGACCTCGGCGCCGGCCTGGCGCAGCTCCTCGGGCAGCATCTCCCGCGCGATGTCCGCGCGCGGCAGCAGCATCCGCTGGCCCTCGAGACTGCCTGCGGCCGTCAGCGCCGCGATGACGCCCTCGGCATGATCGTCCTCGGGCATGACGTCCACGCGCAGGTGCAGGCGTTGCAGCCGCTCGGCCGTGGCCGGGCCGACGGCGCAGATGCGCGGTCCGTGCAGGTCGCGGATGTCGCGCACGCGGGCCAGGGCGCGGCGCATGAAGTGGTCCACGCCATTGGCGCTCGTGAACACGAGCCAGTGGTAGCTCGCGATCTGCTCGATGGCACGGTCGACTTCGTCGTAGTCGTCGAGCGGCTCGATGTGAATCGACGGCGCCTCGATGACCTCGGCCCCCAGATCGTGGAGACGATCGACGAAGTCGCCCGCCTGCTCCCGCGACCGCGTGACGACGATGCGCGTGCCGAAGAGCGGCCGCTCGTCGAACCAGCGGAGGTGCTCGCGCAGGCCCGCCGACGGCCCCACCACCAGCACGGCCGGCACTTGCGGGGGACGGGCCGTGAGTTCCTGCGACAGGCTCTCCAGCGTGCCCGACACGGTGCGCTGCTGCGGCGTCGTCCCGTTGTAGATGATGGCCGCCGAGTCGTCGGCGGGGCGCCCATGGTCGAGCAGCGAGGTCGCCACCCGCGCGAGCTGTCGCGGGCCGGCGTAGCAGAGCAGCGTCCCGTCGACCTTGGCCAGCTGGTGCCAGTCGAGGTCGGGCGTGGCTTCCTCGCCGTGCTCGTAGCCGCGGATGAAGGTCAGCGTGTTGCCCGAGCCGGGATAGGTGACCGGGATGCCCGCGTACGCCGGAATGCCCACCAGCGCCGGGATCCCCGGCACCACCTCGAAGCGGATGCCCTGCTCGTGCAGGAACAGGGCTTCCTTGCCGCCGCTGTCGAAGACGAAGGGATCACCCCACTTCAGCCGGACCACCGACTTGCCTTCGCGCGCCTTCTCCGCGACCAGCAGGCAGATGGCATCCTGCGCCATCTCGCCCGGCGCGGCATCACCGACGTCGATGCACTCGGCATCGGGACGGGCCATGCGCAGCAGTCGCGGGTCGATCAGCGTGTCGTGAACGACGACGTCGGCACGGGTCAGGTAGCGCAGCCCGCGCACGGAGATGAGGGACGGGTCCCCAGGGCCAGCGCCCACGATGGACACGGAAGTCATGACTGAATCTTACTGCCGAAGCGGATCGGGAGCACGCGGCTCCGGTCACTCGTCGGCGGGCAGCGGGCCATCGTACTCGCGCACGGCATCCAGGATGGCCCCGGCGCCGTCGGCCAGCAATCGCTCGGCGACCTGCTCGCCCAGGGCCTCGGGATCGCTCGCGTCGCCGAACCCGATCGCGCGCACCTCGTGCTCGCTCTCGATCGAGGTGACGCAGGCCAGCAGCTCGAGACTGCCGTCCTCGCCCTGCCGGCAATGGGCCCCGAGCGGCAGCTGACAGCCGCCGCCGATCGCCGCCACCAGGGCGCGTTCCACCCGCAGCGCGACGTCGGCGGCCGCGTCGCTCATCGCCACCAGCGTCTGCGTGATGTCGTCCGCGTCCTCGCGACACTCGATGGCGACGATGCCCTGGCCGGGCGCCGGGATGCAGACGTCCACCGGCAGGCAGCCACTGATGCGTGACCCGCGATCCAGTCGATGCAGGCCGGCCGCCGCGAGCACGAGGGCGTCGTACTCGCCGGCGTCGAGCTTGCGCAGACGCGTGTCGACGTTGCCGCGGACGGGCAGGAACTCCGCGCCCGGGAACTGTCGATGCAACTGCGCGACGCGGCGGACGCTGCTGGTGCCGATGCGGGGCGTCGGACCGAGCGCCCCCGCGAGGTCGGCGAGCGTGGCGTCGGAGAGGCCGCGGGCCTCCGGCACCACCACGGCGTCGCGCGCGTCGGCACGCGGCAACACGCCGGCGATGTGCAGGCCGACCGGCAGCGTCACCGCCATGTCCTTGGCGCTGTGCACGGCGAGGTCGATCTCGCCCTCGAGCAATGCGTCCTCGATTTCCTTCACGAAGAGCCGCTTGCCCCCGATGTCGGACAGCGGGGCCTCCTGCAGGCGATCGCCGTCGGTCCGGATGACGACGATCTCGCACGGGGCCACGCCCAGGGCCTCGAGCCTGGCCTTGACGGTGTGGGCCTGCCACAGCGCAAGGGCACTGCCGCGGGTGCCGATACGCCAGGTGACGGTCATCGACGGGTGCCTCGTCGAGCGGCGTCGGCCCGGTCGGCCTCGGCGGCCGCAGCGTCCTCGTCGAGGGCGAACAGGCGGCGGAGCGCCGCGGAGCAGGCATCCATGGTGTCGTGGTCGTCGATGGCCTTGAGTTGTTCGGTGGGGGTCAGCAGCAGCTTCTCGACCATCAGCCGCGTGATCTCGTCGACGCGGTCGCGCGCCTCCGGGCCGAGGGCCGCGAGCCGCGGCGCGAGCCGGTCCAGCTCCGCCTGGCGCACGCGCTCGAAGCGCGTCCGCAGGGCGACGACGGTCGGAATGGCGGCGCGCGAGCGCAGCCAGGCGTACCACGCCGAGACCTCGTCGTTGACGAGTCGCTCGGCCTTCGATACGGCGTCCTGCCGGCGCGCCAGGTTCTCCTGGACGATCCCCCGCAGGTCGTCGATGTTGTAGAGGAAGACCTCCTCGAGCGCGCCGACCTCAGGGGCGACGTCACGCGGCACCGCGAGATCCACCACGAACATCGGGCGGCCGCGGCGTGCGGCGAGCACCCGGCGCATGTCGGTATCGGTCAGCACCAGCTCTGGCGATCCAGTCGCAGAGACGAGGATGTCGGCGTCGACCAGGGCATCGAACCTGGCATCCCAGGGCGCCACCTGGCCGTGGATCTCGGCCGCGAGGACCTCACCGCGATCCTGCCGGCGCGTCGCCACGGTCGTGCCGGCGACGTGCTGATGGAAATGCAGCGCGCTCAGGCGCGCCATCTCGCCCGCTCCGAAGACGACGACCTTGCGCCGCGCCAGGTCGCCGAAGATCTTGCGCGCGAGCGTCACCGCGGCGTAGCTGAGCGACACCGCGCCTTCGGCGAGCCCGGTGTCGGTGCGCACGCGCTTGCCGATGGCGAACGCGCCATGGAACAGCCGATTGATGACGCTGCCGGTCCCGCGCGACTCGCTGGCGACCTTGTAGGCGTCCTTCACCTGTCCGAGGATCTCGGGTTCGCCGACGACCAGTGAATCGAGTCCTGCCGACACCCGGAACAGATGACGGGCGGCGTCGGCGTCCATGCGGACGTACAGCGCGGCGTCGATGTCCTCGCGACTCACCCCGCGGTAGTCGGCCAGGCAGCCGATGATGCGCTCGCCCATCAGTGCGGGATCGGCGGCCACGGCGTACACCTCGGTGCGGTTGCACGTCGACAGCAGCACCGCGTCGTCGCAGCCGTCGGTGGCCAGGCGATCGAGCGCGGCGGGCACCATCGAGCGGCTGATGCCAATCCGCTCGCGCACCTCGAGGGGCGCCGTGTGGTGACTGAGGCCGACCAGGACGAGGTGCATCAGGCGAAGTTGTGGCTCCGGGCGAAGAAGTACGCCACGGGCAGGAAGTTCAGCAGGACGATGGCGAAGCCGAGCGCGGACAGCCAGGCGGCCCGGCGCGGGGTGAGGCCAGCCCACCGGCGCGTGCCGAGCAGGATGCCGTAGACGACCCAGGTGATGACGGCCATCAGGATCTTGGGATCGGTGATGGTCATGTGCGGCAGGCGCGGATCGTCGGCCATGTGGATGCTGACGTCGCGCAGCCAGACGGCACCGCCGACCAGGCCGATCGTCAGCAGCAGCCAGCCGATCCCCACCGCCCGCATGTTCATGCGGTCGAGCACCTGCAGGGACGGCAGGCGCTGGAAGAACACGCCGGGCGTGCGGCGCTTCAATTCGCGGAACAGCAGGACATAGGTGATGCCGATGACGCAGGCCAGGGCGAAGCTGGCGTAGGCGAACAGCAGCGCGCCGACGTGCACCGCCACGAACGGCGCCCGGAAGTACTCGGGCACGTCGGTCGGCATCGCGCCGTGCGCCACGAGGCCCTGCAGCGCCACGAGCAGCGGCGTGACGAAGATGCCGATGCCCCGTTCGTCGGTCGACAACTCGACCGAGAGGTAGGCGATGGCGAGCATCCACACGAAGGTCGACACGGCGCCGGTGCGGCCGGCCATCGGCGGCACGCCGAGGTCCATCGTGTACATGCCGAGCACGAACGTGTGCACGAGCACGGAGACCAGGAGCAGGCCCGTCGCGATGCGGCCGGCCAGCGCCTTCTGGCTGCTGAAGTGCCAGACGTAGGCGCCGAACGTCGCGGCATAGAGAACGGCGAGGCTCATGGCACGGGGGCGGGCCTACTCGGTCGGCCCGTAGTAGCCCTGCTTGGTACGGGCGATCGCGTTGGGCCGCTCGATGCGGACGACGACGCGCCGCCAGCGGCCGTCGCGGCGCTGGTTGCGCGACGCGTAGCCGACGGTGTACTGCGCCGCGAGTTCGTCGGCGACCGCGCCGTAGATGGCCGGCAGTTCCTCGGCGCTGGTCGGGAAGAACGCCTTGCCGCCGGTCTCCTGGGCGAACTGCTTGAGCACGAAGTCGGATTCGCTGAAGCCGCCCATGGGCCGGCCCTTGCCCCCGCCGTCCTTGAGGCCGATGGCGTAGATCTGCACCTCGGTCCGCTTGGCGAGCTCGAGCACTTCCTCGAACGGCACGAGGCTGGACGTGTCCTCGCCATCCGAGAGCACGACGATGGCCTGCCGACGGACCTCGTTCTGGGCACTGGCGGCGCGAATCTTCTTGAACTCGTTCAGGGCGATGTAGACCGCGTTGTAGAGCGACGTCGAACCGCCGGCGGTCGTGCGCTTGATTGCGGCGGCCAGACGCGCCTGGTCGCTGGTGAAGCCCTGGAGAATCTCGGCGCGGCTGTCGAAGTCGACCACGGTCAGGATGTCGTCGGTGCGCATGCGCTCCACGAACCCGATGGCCGCGCGCTGGGCGGTCGGCAGCTTGTCGTTCATGCTCGCGCTCGTGTCCACGAGCAGGCCGAGCGCGGTCGGCAACTGGGTGCCCGAGAAGAAGATGACGTCCTGCTTGACGCCGTCCTCGAACACGGAGAAGGCCTCCTGGGGCAAGCCGCTCACGAAGCGGCCGTCACGTTCGGTGACCGTCACGTTGAGGGACACGACCTCGACGCCGGCGCGAAACGTGGGCTGCTCGGGCGCGGCTGGTGGCGCGGGCGGCTGATCGGTGGAGACGCCCGGCTCAGCCGGAGGGGCGCCCGGTGTGACGGGCGCCTGGGGCGCGGCCGGTGCGGGCGCGGCTGGTGCGACTGGCGCCTGCGTGCCGACTCTGGCACCGAGCGCGAGCGCGAGGACGCCGCCGATCACGACATGGC